>NZ_LEKS01000027.1:0-68770 GCF_001027725.1 Flavobacterium sp. ABG | reverse complement strand
TAAGCGCGAAACCCACCACAAGATGAGATTTCTTTTAAGGATCGTGGAAGATGACCACGTTGATAGGCTATAGATGTAAAGGCAGTAATGTCATAGTCGAGTAGTACTAATAATCCGTAAGCTTATGTACACCCTTTTCCCCACACTTCGGTGTGGGGAAGAAACTTTCTAAAATAAAATACTTTCTTTATCTCAGTATGTTAAGATATTGTTGCAATTATTTAATTATTAATTATAAATTTTTAATTAATTGTACGTTACCTCAAGTAACAACGACCTTAAGGTGGTTATTGCGGCGGGGCTCACCTCTTCCCATCCCGAACAGAGTAGTTAAGCCCGCCTGCGCAGATGGTACTGCAGTTATGTGGGAGAGTATGTCGTCGCCTTTCTTTTAAAAACCCTATCCAAATCGGATAGGGTTTTTTGTTTTATATACTTTTTGGTTGTTTTCTTTTTTAAACCATATAAGTGATGTAAGTTCAATTAAGCTTACTTTGCGAGCCTTGCGTAAATCCTTGCGTGCTTTGCGGTTAAGCAGTACTACATATAAGAAACGCCATTTTGCAACCTTGTTTTCTTGCTAAATAGAAGTTTTTGCAAAAATTAGGGCAATTTTAAAATCCTATTTACTATTTTGGGAATAAATTTTATATTTTTACTTAACTATAGAATAGTAGAATTATGCAAAATATTTTTCTTAGAGAAGATTGTGATCAATTCATTAATCGAATTAATCAGTTGAACTTGGATTCAAAAGGACTTTGGGGTAAAATGTCTGTAGATCAGATGTTTGCTCATTGCAATGTAGCGTATGAAATGGTCTATGATACGATTCATCCGAAACCTAGTGGCTTTGTGAAATTTATTCTTAAGACATTGGTGAAGAATAAAGTAGTCAGTGATAAGCCTTTTTTAAAAAATAATCAAACGGCGCCACAATTTATAATTGCAGGGAATCGTGATTTTGAGGCCGAAAAAAATAGATTGATTGCGTATTTGATTAAAACTCAGGAATTGGGAGAAAGTGAATTTGATGGTAAAGAATCACATTCTTTTGGAAAACTGACTTCGAAAGAGTGGAATAATCTGTTTGCCAAACATCTGGATCATCATCTGACTCAGTTTGGGGTTTAAGAAAAAAGAAAGGTTTATGAAAAATTATATCCTTGTTGTGTTTCTATTTATTGGATTAATAACGAATGCACAAAAACAAGAAGTCCAAAGGTCTATTGAATTATTTTTTGAAGGTTTTCATGAAAAAGATTCGATGAAAATTAAATCTGTTTGTTCGGATAAAATTATTCTGCAGTCTATCAGTGAGAATTCTCTGAAAGGAAACAAATTATCTGATGAAAAAGCAAAAGATTTTTACAAATCCATCGTATCAATTCCTGCCAGTGTCAATTTTAAGGAGAAAATTTTAGATTATAACATTCAAATAGACGGGTCTATGGCTCATGTTTGGGCTCCTTATGAGTTTTATCTTAATGGCAAATTGAGTCATACAGGAGTAAATACATTTACTTTGTTTAAAGAAAAAGAGACCTGGAAAATCATTTATTTAATTGATACAAGAAGGAAATAGTACTAACCTATTGTATTTGAGTGGTATAATAATGACAGGAATCCGTTATTAAACAATCCTCACATTTGGGTTTTGGTCTGCAGGTTTCTCTTCCCAGGAAGGAAATCGCCATTCCAATTTCGGACCAAATTGATTTAGGTATCGCAAGCATAAGATCTTTTTCTGCTTTAATCCCGTCTTTTGCTTCTTTGATTATTCCGATTCTGGGGGCTACACGAATAACATGTAAATCTGCAATAATGCCTTCCGCAGGTTTGTTGGTTTCCCTTAAAATCACATTAGCAGATTTTCTTCCAATGCCTTTTAAAGCTGTTAATTCTTTCATATTCAAAGGAATATTTTCATCCTTTTGTAGTGTTTTAGCGACATCAAGCAGCCATTGCAATTTTGTTGGATAATTTCTGACCTTGGTTATATACGATTTAAATGTTTCGGGATCTGCGTACGCTAAACTTTCAAGTGTAGGAAATTTTTCAAATAAAGCGGGCGAAATTGTGTTTATATTGGCATCAGAATCTTGGGCCGACAGCACGACCATTACAAGTAACTGATACGTATTTTTATAGTCTAAGGGATGCTTTTTACCTTTGTATTTTTTTAAAATAGGCTCCAATTTTACTTCCCAATTTGGTGTTTCTTCAAATAAATCCATTTCTGTTTTTCTTTACAAGTGACTAATTAAAAATTATAACTATCACAAAATTAAGTAGTTTCGATGAATTCTATTGTTTTTTTGATAACATTTTGATTTCCAAGGATTTTTCGGTGCCCCAGACCATCTGTAAGTGCTAAAGTTCCGTTTTCTAAATGTTTGTGAATATGAATTGCGGCCTTTACCGGTACTTCGGGATCATCATTATCGTGAATTACCAAGACCGGAATTTTAACTTTAGAAGCAGCTCTGTAAGCAGAATAATCATCCATTTTTGTCTGATATTGGCTTTCAAAATGATCGCGTAAAAGAGTACTCATTTTAGGTTTTAACCCGACTTTTGAAGTAAAATCATCCAAAATATCCTGTACAATATCACCACTTCCGATAACGACAGCTTTTTTTACACTTAGTCCATCTTTTATTGCATTCAAAACAGACATTCCGCCTAATGAATGTCCAATAGCAAATTCAAAAGGGCCATACAGCTTTTCAATTTCTAAAACTGATTCTATAAAATCAGACATTATAGTTGTTTTTCCATCCGATTTTCCATGTGCGGGAGCATCAAAACTTACTGTAGCATACCCTTTTCGCAAAAGTTCGTCGGCAATTTTGAATAATTGGGTACCGCGTCCCGACCAACCGTGTACAAGTATAACCTTCCGATCACTTTTTCCGTATTCATACACCACAATGTTTTTATTTATTGCCGGAACAAGAATGGCGTGTTGAATGCTTTTGTGATCCATATCGAGTTCTCTTTTAGGAACCTTGTGTTTTATGGGGGTTGTAAAAAGTTTTGCAGCATACTTTACGGTCAATTTTGTAGAGAAAAAAGCGCAAATTTTGCAGGATATAATAATAAACTGGGGAATTTTTAAAGATTGAATAGGATTGGAAGCCTTTTTTGTCATATTGGTAAATTTTGTCTCAAGCGCAGATTTCGGTTATTTTTCCTTAAATTTAAAGAACATAAAAGTAGTACAATTAATAAATTTTTGCTTTAAAAAACAGCAGGAATTTAGTTTAGTAAATGTGTTTTTAAAATTTTAGGATGGAAATATTTCATGTAAGTGCAGAATGTTACCCTATGGCAAAAGTTGGTGGACTGGCAGATGTTGTAGGAGCATTACCTAAATATCAAAGTAAGGCCGGTCATCAGGTTCGTGTGGTTGTGCCTTGTTATGATACTAAATTTAAAAGAGAAAATGAATTTGAATGTGTTCATTGGGGAAATGTTAAATTGGGGAATTTTGATTTTCCATTCAGTGTTTTAAAAGAAACAACAGAGCAGTTAGGCTATGAGCTTTATCTGATTGAGATCAAAGAATTATTTGATCGTCCAAATATCTATGGTTATGAGGATGATATTGAGCGGTTTTTATCTTTTCAGATCGCTACTTTAGATTGGATTACAGCTCGCGAAACGGTTCCGGATGTAATAAACTGTCATGATCATCATACGGGATTAATTCCTTTTTTAGTAAAGTATGCCTATAAATATGAGCGATTAAAAAAGGTTAAAACGGTAATTACCATTCATAACGGCTTGTATCAGGGCTGGTTTGGTTTTGATAAGCTGCATTATTTGCCTGAGTTTGATTTAATTCATGTCGGCTTTTTAGAGTGGAATACTGCTATAAATTCTTTGGCTGTTGGTATTAAATGTGCACACGCGGTTACTACGGTTTCGCCGAGTTATTTGGATGAAATTAACCGTTCTGCAAATGGTTTGGAAGCGTTATTTAACCAGGTTCGGGACAAGTCAAAAGGCATATTAAATGGTATTGATATTGAAATCTGGGATCCGTCTAAGGACCAGATGATTGTAGAAAACTATTCAGTCGAAACTTTTGCTGCCGGAAAGCAGAAGAATAAAGAAAAGTTATGTGAGGAGTTCGAATTGGATCCATCAAAACCTTTGTTCAGCTTTATTGGAAGACTGTTTGAAGAAAAAGGCGGTGATTTATTGCCTCAGGCTTCGGCGTTGGCTTTATCAGAGAATTTTGAAAGTATCAATATTCTGATTTTGGGATCCGGAAATCCAGATATTGAAGCTCAGTTGGTTCAATTGAGAAATGATTATAAAGGGTATTACAATGTTTTTATTGGTTATAATGAAGAATTAGCGCATTTGATTTATGCGGGTTCTGATTTTATCTTAATGCCATCCCGTGTTGAACCCTGCGGTTTAAATCAGTTGTATGCGCTGCGTTACGGAACAGTGCCTATTGTTAGAAGAACCGGAGGATTGCGTGATACCGTAATTGATTTTGGCGATAATGGAAACGGAATTTGTCATGATCAGGCTTCTGTGGGGGATATTTGTTACTCGATTAATCGGGCGGTTAAACTTTATGCCGATAAATCAAATTTTAATAAAATAATTGAAAGAGGAATGCAGACCGACCATTCCTGGGAAAGGGTGTGTGAGGAATACATCGAAATTTACAACTTAATAATTCAGAAAAATGAAGTTTAAAAAGAAAAATGTAGTTGCCATTATTTTAGGAGGAGGACAAGGATCACGTTTGTTCCCTTTAACAGAAACCAGATCAAAGCCGGCTGTTCCGATTGGAGGAAAATACAGATTGGTTGATATTCCAATTTCAAATTGTATTAATTCTGATATTTTTAAAATATTTGTATTGACACAATTCAATTCGGCATCTTTGAATGCTCACATTAAAAACACCTTTAATTTCAGTATTTTCAGTCAGTCCTTTGTTGATATTTTAGCGGCTGAACAAACTCCTGATAATCCTACTTGGTTTCAGGGAACGGCAGATGCTGTGCGTCAGTGTATGGCACATTTTCAAAAACATGATTTCGAGCATGCTTTGATTTTATCAGGGGATCAGTTGTATCAAATGGATTTTAATGAAATGTTAGAAGCTCATATTGCCAGTAATGCAGAAATTTCTATAGCTACACTGCCTGTAAACGCAAAAGACGCACCTGAATTTGGTATTCTTAAAACCAATCATGAAAGTTGCGTTGAAGCTTTTATTGAAAAACCCGAAGCTTCGCTCTTGCCACAATGGGAATCGGAAGTAAGCGAACAAATGCAAGCCAAAGGGAAAAAATACTTGGCTTCTATGGGGATTTACATCTTTAATAAAAAATTGCTTGAAGAGTTAATGGCCAATCCGGATACGAAAGATTTCGGAAAAGAAATTATTCCGCAAGCCGTTGGGAAACATAAAATTTTGAGTTACCAGTACGAAGGGTATTGGACCGATATTGGAAATATTGAATCCTTTTTTGAAGCGAATATTGGGTTGACCGCAGATATTCCGGAGTTTAATTTGTTTGACAATGACAATAAGATTTTTACACGTCCGAGGTTACTTCCTCCGTCTAAATTTAGAAATTCAACGATCAATCAATCTTTGATTTCTGAGGGATGTATTATTAATGCCAAAGAAATTAAGAGCTCTGTAATTGGTATTCGCTCCAGAATTGGCGAAGGAACCATTCTTGAAAACTGTTATGTGATGGGGAACGATTTTTATCAGGATCTTGATGAATTGAAAGAGGATACTGAAAAGAATAAAATTCACGTCGGAATTGGAGAAAATTGTTTTATAAAAAATGTTCTGGTCGATAAAAATGTACGTATTGGAAACAATGTTCATATTAACGGAGGAAAACATTTGGACAACTTTAGTAATGAATTATACAGCATCAAAGACGGAATTGTGGTCATTAAAAAAGATGTTATACTTTCTGATAATTTTAGAATAGAATAAAAAAGAATCTAATTGTTGCCTTTAAAAACCAATTATGAATAAAGTTATTACGCACTCTCTTTTTACTGATTTTGACATCGATTTGTTCAAGGCCGGAAAGCATTTTAGACTGTATGAAAAGCTCGGAGCACATTTGACAGAAGTTGACGGAGTAAAAGGAGTTTATTTTGCGGTTTGGGCACCTACAGCAGCTACCGTTTCTGTTGTTGGTGATTTCAACTATTGGACACAGGACGAGCATCAGCTAGAGGTTCGCTGGGATTCTTCCGGAATTTGGGAGGGTTTTATTCCCAATATCGAAAAAGGATCACTTTACAAATATAAAATTAGATCGAATATAAATGGGGTGGTAACCGAAAAGGCTGATCCATTCTCTTTATACTGCGAAAAACCACCGCATACCGCTTCTGTTGTCTGGGATTTGAATTATGACTGGAAAGATGAAAACTGGATGCAATCGCGTCAGGAACACAATGGTCTTGATAAACCTTATTCGGTTTACGAAGTACATTTAGGCTCCTGGAAAAGGGGAGAAAACAATCGTTTTTTGACGTATTTGGAGCTTGCCGAAGATTTAGTTTCTTATGTTAAAGAAACAGGTTTTACACACGTAGAATTTATGCCGATTATGGAGTACCCTTATGATCCTTCGTGGGGGTATCAACTAACCGGATATTTTGCCCCAACTTCCCGTTTTGGAAAGCCTCAGGATTTCATGTTTTTGGTCGATAAATTACATCAGGCCGGAATAGGGGTGATTTTAGATTGGGTTCCGTCTCATTTTCCTGATGATGCACACGGTTTAGGCTTTTTTGACGGATCACATTTATACGAACATCCGGACCGCAGAAAAGGCTATCATCCGGATTGGAAAAGTTTGGTTTTTAATTACGGACGCAATGAAGTTCGGGCCTTTTTGATTAGCAATGCTGTTTTCTGGCTGCAACAGTACCATGCAGATAGTTTGAGGGTCGATGCCGTCGCTTCGATGTTGTACCTTGATTATTCCAGAAAAGAGGGCGAATGGGAGGCTAATATTTATGGAGGAAGAGAAAATCTCGAGACCATTAGTTTCTTAAAAGAGTTCAATGAAGTTATTTACGCTAATTTCGAAGGAGTTCAGACCATTGCAGAGGAAAGTACTTCTTTTCCGATGGTGTCAAGACCTGTGTTTTCAGGAGGTTTGGGTTTTGGAATGAAATGGATGATGGGCTGGATGCACGATACTTTAAAATATTTTCAAAAAGAGACCGTGTACAGAAAATACCACCAGAACGAATTGACTTTTTCGATGACCTACGCTTTTAGCGAAAATTTCATGTTGCCGTTTTCACACGATGAAGTGGTTTATGGAAAAAAATCAATTGCCAATAAAATGCCGGGTGATGAATGGCAAAAGTTTGCCAATTTACGTTTGTTGTACGGGTATATGTTTACGCATCCCGGCACCAAACTGTTGTTTATGGGCTGTGAGTTTGGGCAAAGTGATGAATGGAATTTTGAAAAAAGCCTTGACTGGCATTTATTGCAATACGATTATCATTCGGGAATAAAAAAAGTAATTACAGATTTAAATCAGTTCTATAAATCACATCCGGCATTGTACGAAAAACAGTTTGACAATGATGGTTTTGAATGGATTAATTATTCGGATCATCAAAATGCGGTGTTGGCCTACATTCGAAAAGGAAATGTTGCAAAAGAAAATTTGATTGTCGTTTGTAATTTCACACAAGTGATACGGGAAAAGTACCGAATCGGAATTCACCAAAAAGGGAAACTAAAACAGGTATTTAACAGTGATGATAAAAGTTATGGAGGAAGCGGAATCAGTAATCCGGGATCTCTAAAAATAGAAGCATCACCGTACGACGGAAGAGATTATTCGATTGAATTGACCTTGCCGCCTTTGAGTGTAACGATTTATTCTTTTGAATAGAACCAGTCAATTTTTGTACGATAGGATTTTGTTATTTTTTGGCTCGTAAATTATCGATTTTTTGCTTTTTTAAGATGGAATTGTTTACTCCCACAAAGAAAACGTTTTCGTGAATAAACCTCATATTTATAGAGGTTTAACTAGTTTTTTTGTATGTTTGAAAGAGATAGAATTGTTATAATTAATTTATCAGCGATATGATTACAAACACATCATTAGAATACAAAGGCGATTTATATCCATCAAAAATTGTCTCGTATGAACATGAAGGAGATTCCATTTTTTTTCACACAGACAATAAAGTAATCTTAAAAGTTACCATTCTCAGGGACAGTTTAATTCGGTTTCGCTTTACTACAAAAGGGTATTTTAGTACTGATTTTTCATATGCAATTGATAAAACACAGTTACACGGATATAATTTCCTTGAATTAACAGAAGAAGCGACTTATTTTCAAATCAGAACCAGCAAAGTAAAGTGTAAAATTCAAAAGGCTGATCTTCGTTTATCCATTTATGATTTAAATGATTTTCTTATTTTGGAAGACGAACTTGGTTTTCACTGGGAAGAAAGTTATGAATATGGTGGCAACATCGTAAAAATGAGTAAATCTTCTAAAGATGGAGAATGTTTTTATGGTTTAGGAGATAAAGCAACTCAGATGAATTTAAAAGGCAAAAGAGTAGAAAATTTTGCCACAGATCAATATGCTTTTCAAAAAGAACAAGATCCGCTATATAAAGTAGTTCCATTTTATATTGGCTTACATAACAAACAATCCTACGGGATTTTCTTTGACAATACCTTTAGAACTTTTTTCGATTTTTGTCAGGAAAGAAGGAATGTCACGAGTTTTTGGGCAGAAGGAGGAGAGATGAATTATTATTTCGTTTATGGTCCCCAAATGCAGGATGTTGTGACAACCTACACCGATTTGACAGGTAAACCCGAATTACCACCACTGTGGGTTTTGGGATATCATCAGTGTAAGTGGAGTTATTACCCGGAAAGTAAAGTAAAAGAAATTACCTCAAAATTTAGGGAGCTCAAAATTCCATGTGACGCGATTTATCTGGATATCGATTATATGGAAGGCTTTCGCTGTTTTACCTGGAATAAAGACTATTTTCCCGATCCAAAACGTATGGTCGCCGAATTGGCTGAAGACGGCTTTAAAACGGTTGTAATCATAGATCCCGGTATTAAAATTGACAAAGACTATTGGGTTTATAAAGAAGCATTAGAGAAAGATTATTTCTGCAAAAGAGCCGATGGTCCTTATATGAAAGGAAAGGTATGGCCCGGCGAATGTAATTTTCCCGATTATACTAATCCTGCAGTAAGAGAATGGTGGGCAGGATTATTCAAAGAATTAATTTCAGACTTTGGTGTAAAAGGAGTTTGGAATGATATGAACGAACCGGCCGTAATGGAGGTTCCAAATAAAACTTTTCCGATGGACGTTCGTCATGTTTATGATGGAAATCCGTGCAGTCATAGAAAAGCGCATAACATTTATGGTACGCAAATGGCCAGAGCGACGTATCATGGGGTAAAACGATTTGCTTATCCAAAACGACCGTTTGTGATTACAAGATCGGCCTATTCCGGTGCACAACGATATACCTCGTCCTGGACTGGGGATAATGTTGCCACTTGGGAACATTTGTGGATTGCTAATATTCAGGTACAGCGAATGTCGATTTCAGGAATGGGTTTTACCGGTTCTGATATTGGCGGCTTTGCTGAACAACCAACCGGAGAATTGTATGCGCGATGGATTCAATTAGGTGTATTTCATCCGTTTTGCAGAACACATTCTTCCGGAGATCATGGGAATCAGGAACCTTGGGCTTTTGACGAAGAAGTGATCAATATTACCCGAAAATTTGTCAGCCTTCGTTATCAATTATTGCCGTATTTGTACACCATGTTCTGGCAGTATATTGAAGAAGGGATTCCGATGTTAAAACCGCTTGTTTATTACGATCAGGAAGATACACAAACGCATTATCGCAATGATGAATTTATCTTTGGGAACCAGATATTAGTTTGCCCGATACTGGAACCTAACTCGTTAGGCAGACGTATGTACATTCCACGAGGAGAGTGGTACAATTACTGGACCAATGAGTTCTCAAACGGAGGAAGAGAAGTGTGGGTAGATACCAAATTTGATGAGATTCCAATTTTTGTAAAAGGGGGGGCTATCATTCCAAAATACCCCGTTCAGCAATATGTCGGAGAGCTAGAATTTGATGAATTGACACTGGATTTGTATTTCAAAAACGGAAAAGAAAAATCGTTTGTATACGAAGATTCTCAAGATGGTTACGATTACAAAAAAGGACGTTATAGCTTTCTGTCCTTCACCACAATTGGAAAAGAAAAAGAACTGATTGTGCAGTTGCACAAAGAAGGAAAATTCGAAACAAATTACAGCAAGTATAAAATCAATTTAATCGGACTGCCTTTTAAAGTGACAGCAATTGAAATTGATAATGAAAAAGTAGCTTTTGATGAAGTTAGCTTCTCAGAAAATCAATTTTTAATAGTAAATAAAGAATTCAGCGAACTTCATATCACAGGTGAATAGTACTATTTTGATATATTTTAATTGAATTATGTAAATATGGATTTCATAATTATCGTATTTTTGTTACTTTAAATATCAGGAATTATGAAAAAATATTGGTTAGGAGGAACAGCTGTTATTCTTTTGATGGGCTGTGCAACAAATCCGATTACAGGAAAGCAAAATTTGAACTTTGTTTCAAACAGTGAATTGTTTCCGTCTTCTTTTCAACAATATAACCAGTTTTTAACTGAAAATAAAGTGATTACGGGGACAGCAGATGCTAAAAAGGTAGAACTTGTTGGTATGAAAATTAAAGCTGCTGCAGAAAAATACCTGACGTATTTAGGACAAACACAATATTTAAAAGACTACCGTTGGGAATACAAGTTAGTTGACAATAAAGAAGTTAATGCCTGGTGTATGCCGGGAGGTAAAATTGTAGTGTATTCTGGTATTTTGCCGATCACCAAAGACGATGCAGGTTTAGCTACCGTAATGGGGCACGAGGTTTCGCATGCCTTGGCTAATCACGGAGCACAAAGAATGAGTGCGGCTCAATTGCAACAAATCGGAAGTGTTGCTCTGGGAGCAGCTACCAGTGGAAAAACACAACAAACACAACAAATATTCTCGCAAGCTTACGGACTTGGTACACAGGTTGGTGTTATGCTGCCATTTAGCAGAGGAAACGAAACCGAAGCAGACAAAATTGGACTGACACTTATGGCAATTGCCGGTTATAATCCGGATGACGCTGTAGCATTTTGGAGTAGAATGTCTGCTAAATCCGGCGGAGCATCAACTCCCGAGTTCATGAGTACACACCCGTCTGACGCTACAAGGATTGCAAACATAAAAGCATTGATACCTGAAGCAAAAGCTACGGCACTTAAGGTAGGAGTTATTAAATAGGGCTTCGACTTCGCTCAGCCTGACACTTTAGGTTTGGGGTTGTGTTTTTAGTCTTTGCTTTTTTTATACCGATTGTCCTGTTGAGCGAAGCACTTCAGCTTCGCTCAACAGGACATCTCAATTTTAAGTCTCCATTTTATTTGCACCGATTGTCAGGCTGAGCGAAGCCGAAGCCCCTACAGCTATAATTTAAAGCCATACACTTTAAACAAAAAAGGCTTTTCCCTATTATTTTTGTTGATCTTTGAAAAGTGCGATGAGTTTCTTTTTTTATAAAAAATGATGTTCTTAATACTGTAATAATGAATTCTTAATAAAAAAGAGATAAATTCGCAGCTTAATTAACCAACCCATTTTTATGAAGAACTTACAAAAAGGAGATAAAAAATTGCTAAATGCCTGGGCATTTTACGATTGGGCAAACTCTGTTTATACACTTACCATTGCATCAGCAGTATTTCCAATTTTCTACGACAGCTTATTCTCAGATGACAACCATTATATAGATGTTTTTGGGATGCACTTAAAAAATTCTGCTTTGATTAGTTTTATTACGGCGGCAGCATTCTTGGTGGTTTCTTTTATTTCCCCTTTCTTATCTGGTATTGCGGATTACGTTGGAAACAAAAAATCTTTTATGAAGTTCTTTTGTTACGTTGGAGCATTATCCTGCATGGGATTATATTGGTTTGATTTGGGTAATATTTATGTTGGGTTGGCATTCTATTTCTTAGGATTAATTGGTTATTGGGGAAGCTTGGTTTTCTATAATTCCTATCTTCCGGATATTGCTTTTCCGGAACAACAAGATAAAATTAGCGCCAAAGGCTATTCATTAGGATACGTGGGAAGTGTTCTCTTGTTAATTATTAATTTGGTGATGATTATGGGGGCAGAAAATGGAGCAGCTAAGATGCAAGCAATGCGTTATTCTTTTATCATGGTTGGTGTTTGGTGGGTTCTGTTCAGTCAGTATACTTATTTTTTCTTGCCTAAAGGAAGTAAAGAAACTACTCAGAAATTATCACGTGATGTTATATTTAATGGTTTCAAAGAGCTAAAAAAAGTTTGGGGTCTTATGAAAGAGAATATTCCATTGAAACGTTACTTGGGAGGTTTTTTTGTTTCAAGTATGGCGGTGCAAACCGTTATGTTAGTTGCTACTTATTTTGGGGCTCAGGAGATTCAATGGGAGACAGAGGAAGATGGTACTATTGGTTTAATAAAATGTATCTTGATCATACAGTTGGTAGCCGTTGTGGGTGCGATTTGTACTTCAAAAGCTTCAAATAAATGGGGTAATATCCCAACCCTGATCGTAATCAATGGTATTTGGGCTACATTTTGTGCTTTGATCTATTTTATCACTTTACCAATTGAGTTTTATGTAATGGCAACCATGGCAGGATTTGTAATGGGTGGAATTCAGTCTTTGTCTCGTTCTACTTATTCGAAATTATTGCCGGAAACAGAAGATACAGCTTCGTTTTTTAGTTTCTACGATGTTGCGGAAAAAATTGGAATCGTAATCGGAATGTGTGTTTACGGAATTATTGATCAAATTACCGGAAGCCCGCGTGCGGCAATCGTTATTTTAGCTCTTTTCTTCTTAACATCTATTTTTCTTTTGAGAAGAGTTCCAAAAAATGCTACTTCAAAGTAATTGGTAGGTCAAAAGACCAGTTGTAAATCTATTTTAATAAAGAGTAATACCCTGATAAATCCTTTACGGATTCATTAGGGTATTAATTTTTGCAATCATCTGTCTGGCATTGTTGTTCTGAGGATTTAACTCCAATGATTTTTTATAGTTTTGTTTTGCTAATTCTAATTTTCCGGTTAACTCATAGATTTCGCCCAAACTATCATACACATTTGCGGATTGTGGGTATTCGCTGCAGTTAAGTGAAAATAACTGTATCGAAAGAGCGGTTTGCTTTTTGTTATAAACACTGTATCCTAAATTGTTGATGGCCTCTTCAAAATTAAAATCAGGATATTTTTGTCTCAACTTTTTGAATGCAACAACGGCAGTTTCAAATTTAGAGTTATCAAAAATTTCAATCATCTTGGTTTGTGGAGTCCTGATTTCATCTAATGTAAGTTCCAGTTTTTTAACCGCATCACCTTGGCGGGAAATGGTGATTCCTTTTAACTCATTTTTGTTATTCAAGTTAAATTGAATGTTATTTGGGTAATTGTCAACCTTAAAAGTATTGTTGCCTAGATAGTACATGCTGCTTTTTTCGGTATCAAAATTTTCTTTGAAGAAAGGGGAATGGAGGTATAGTTTTTTGTTTTCTTCGAAGATTTTTGTCGTTCCGAGACGGTTATAGCCGTAAAGAATTTCGGTGTAATATCCTTTTATGGCATTACGTAGTGGCAAGGGAATTTCTTTAGTTGTTTGTTCATCGACCGGAATAGTCCAATTAAGTTTGTTTATAATCTCTTTAGTGATATAACTCATGAGAGGATAACGATTAGGTTTGTCACCATTGGCTAAAATCGCAATTCCGTTCCCTTTTTTCATAGTGGCTAAAAGTTCTCCGCCAACGCCTGTGTTAGAGCCATCGTGTGTAAACCAATCCAGATTGCCCCAACCTAAACTTCGTTGCCAGCCGTAACTCCAGCCTCTTGGTCCGTTTAATGTTACGATTTGGGTCACTTTTTGAGCAACGGTTGTAGAAATTACAGTGTTTCCTTTGCCTAATAAAGCCTTTTGCATTTCGATGGCAATAGTGGCCAGATCAGTGGGAGTAGACCATAAACCCGAAGGAGCTACTTGTGGCGTAATCGGGATTCCGGTTTTGATAATTTCTCCTTTTGAATTATGCACTTTTGCAATATTGGTTAAAAATCCGTTTTCATTGGGTTGAATCATGGTTGAGTTTTGCAATTTTAAAGGATCAAGCAGCTGTTCTTTTACAATTTGGGCCAACGGCTTTCCAAGATGGTCTTCGATAGCACATTGAAGGATCACATATCCACCGCCGCTGTATTCCCAATTGGTTCCCGGTTTAAAAAGAAACTCAATTTCTTTTTTGGATCTGGGCAATAATTTTCCTTGAAGACTCTCCACAATTGTCGGAATTGAATCACCTTGATAATAATCTTCAAAACCACCTTGACTTGTTCCGGCAGTATGAGCTAAAAGCTGTTTCCAGGTTACATTGCTGCTTTTTGTGAAGTCATTTTCGGGTAATTTCCATCTTTTAAGGTATTTGGAAATAGGATCGTCCAGATTAATTAAACCTTTTTCTTCCAGAATAGCGCAAACTATTGCCGTAATGGGCTTTGATATGGAAGCGGTAGAAAAAGCCGTATTTGCATTGATTTTTTCTGGCGAGTCAGCTGCTTTAATTCCCCATTCGTTTGTCCAGATTATTTTGTAATTTTCAAATACTGCAACACTTAAGCCTTTTAGATTATGTTGAGCCATAAGTGATGTTGTACTTGCTTTTAAACTATTTAAAGCACTTATTTCAACTGTATTTTCTTTGTTCTGACCAAAAGTGAAGGCATAAGAAAGCACCAGAAGGAAAATGTAAATTGTCCGTCTCATTATTATCGGTTTTTTTAAGGAATGGTTTTTAGATTACGCTAATTCTTTGCATTTTTTAGGGCGTAGCATTTTTAGCAACAGGTTTTAAATCTGCCAAGAGACCTTCGGCAACAGCCTCCAGATGTGTTCCTGAATCTTTATCACTTTGATTCATGATAATTGAAAAACCTAAATTATACTCTGAGTGTATTTTAAGTATATTTTGTGTGCCATTAGAGCCTCCATCTTTGGCGTAAGCAATAGTTTTATCGGGAGACTGTTGAATTTCCCAAAAATAACCCATATCGCCATTTGTATAAATTCTTCGATGGGATTCAATAACAACCTTGTTCGTTCTGTCCAGTTCAAATTTTATAAATTTAATTAAGTCACTCATAGTAGATTTGAGCATCTTAGAAGCACCCCAAAGATTGCTGGATAAAGGAGTCATTAGTAATCCGCTTGCATTATAGCCGTTGGCAAGTACATCGGTAGCAGTCAATTTGACCTTTGTGGATTTCATTCCGGCTTTGTCAAAAATATGTTGCTGTAATAAATACTGGTAGTTCTTTTTGTAAACATTCTCCAGAATATGGGCACACAATTCAGGGCCTAGTGCTCCGTATTTAAAGGCTGTACCCGGAAGAGTGTCCACTTTTACCTGTCGCAGAGCAGTAAAAAAATCGGTTTTGGTATACGATTTGTCAAGTCTGTTTTTGTGAACAAGAAAGCTGTCAGGGCTGTATTTTTGTCTAATTTCTTTGGTATCCGGAAAGGGAGTTAATATCCCGCTTCTGTGGGTAATTAGATTTTTAATTCTTATTGGATTTTTCTGAAACTCCAAATTTGAAAATTCTTCGTTCAGGTATTTCCGAATGTCATCGTCTAATCTTATTTTCCCGTCCAGGACTGCATTTGCAACAAGTGTCCCAGTAAATACTTTTGTAGTAGAAGCGATTTCAAAAAGAGTCTCGTCAGTAGCTTTGTTTCCTTTTCCTTTGTCGATTTCGCCATAATGTCTGGTGTAGACTTTATCGTCTATTACAACACCAATGGAGACAGAATAAGCCTTTGAATTGGTTAGTAATGTAGCGGCATTTTTATCGAGAGAGGCAAAGATCTCTTTTTCGCTAATTGAGTTTGCTTTTTGCTGGCTTAGACATGGAAAACCGATGCTTAATAAAAAAGCAATAATTAAATTTCTCATGGTTTTTACGTTATTAATTATTGCTTTTTATGATTTTAGTTAGCTGATTTTATGCCTTGGAAATGTTTCCTGAACCCGAAACTTTTACATCACGTTTCTCTGGATTCCCTTCATATTTGATATTACCGGATCCGGATACTCTTGCTGTTAGAGTTTCATTGCAGTTAACACGACCGTTGCCGGAACCTGAAATGTTGATATCAGCATTTTTTGATTTCAAGTCCGCTGCATCTATATCTCCTGAACCTGATAGTTTAGTGGTGAAATTATTGGCTGTTCCTTTCAATCGTACATTTCCTGATCCGCTTAAATTAAGATCCAGATCATTGGAATCGATACCTAAATTAAAGTTTCCTGAACCGGAAAGTTTAGCCGAAAATTTATCGTTTTTGATATTGTTTTTAGTTTGAATATCTCCTGAACCGGATAAAGTCACTTGAGATATTTTTTCGAACGGAATCGTAATTTGTATTTTTTGACGGGAACGAATATTGGTGTTTTTCTTCATGGAAATTTTCAAAGTATTTTCTGAAACTTCAACCTGTACCAATGGAAGTAAATTTTCTTCTCCTTTGAGGGTAATATTTCCTTCTTTTCCCGAAACCAGGTCTACATCAAAAGAACCTGAGACTTTTATTCCGTCATAATCACTTGTGTTTCGGGTTTCGGTACTTATTTTACCGTTTCCTGTTACCTTATTTGACGACTGTGCATTAGCTGTTAAGCTTAAAAGAAATGCACCACAAACTAATAATTGAATTGATTTTTTCATATTTTTACTTTTTTTGGTTATTGTTTTTTAGTTAACGTTACACTGCCATAACTTGAATTGACAGCGATTTTATTTTGTCCTTTTTTCTTATAAAAGCCACTTATTCTTTTACTACTGTTTTTAGTTTCTGAAGATGAGATATCTAATGAACCATCATTTTTAATACCACCATATCGATTGTTGATATCAAAATCAAAAGCGAAGTTAGTATCATAACCCAATGAAATATCGGAGTATTCGGAGGTTACAGTCACGTTATTGGCTTTTTCGTTTATGATTCCAACACTTAGTTTACTGTAGGTCAGATCGGCGCTTAAGTTGCTTAAGAGCTCTCCAACATTGACTGTAAGGTAATTTCCGGAACCGGTAACAGAGCCTATTTTTTCAAACTTAAATTTCCCGTAATTACAATCGTACTTAACACTTTGTCCATCACCAATCACTAGGTCTGTATAATTGGTGTCGAGGGTAATTTTACCGGCATCATTGATTTTTAGTCCGGAATATCGGGCTTCAATAGTTCCGCTTTTAATATAATCAATGGTTGAATTTTGACAGTACTCAATTTGAATGTTATTAGCATTTCCGTTTAATTTACTAAGTTCTACTTTGCCGTATTTGCAGAAAATATCAGTAGTAGAAGCCAGATCACCCGTAATAATGTTTCCATATTTGTTACTAAGTTTTACTGTCCCGTTTTTTGGAATTTTAATGACATAGTTAATTTCAAAACTATTGCTGCTTCCTCTGCTTTTAAAAGAAGAACTTCCAAGCGACGTTACAGCGCTAACCATTGCTTTTAAAGCCGTAATATCTACCGTTATGCTATTTAATCTTTCGTTTACCCAATTTTCATTTCCTCCTGTTACTTTGATGGTAATGTCCAGATCAATTTTATCTTCATCCCAGGTTGTTACAGTGATGTTACCGTATTTATTGTCAATATCTATTCCGGCATTGGAATTGACGATATAGGTTTTTTTGATTGTTTTTTGTTTTGAAATGTAGCCTTCATCGTTTGAAAATCCCAAGAAAGGAATCAAAAGAAAGAGCATTAGGAGGTTATAGTGTTTTTTCATGTGTCGTATTTTTTAAGTTTTCGTTTTCTTCTATTCGTTGTAAAACCGTTTGTAAAAAAGAGATTCGGGTTTGAAGATTGCTAATCATGGCGTAAATAATCTGTTTGTTTTCGCCATTTTTCTGTAATTCGTTTATGATTTTCTGGTAATCGGCATCAAAAACTTTCATCTGTTTTAAAGCGTCATTTATAATTTGCTCATTTTCAGGTGAACTTTTTTCTTTTAGTTTAACCAGTTCGTTATCAATTAAAATATTGAATATAGAATCGGTTCGTTTGGTTTCGTTGGACGCAAATTGAAACTGCTTTGGCTTCGCGTCGTTGTTATAAAAAACAGATATTCCAATCAGTAAGGCAATAGACGCTGCAATTCCCCACATGGCATAATTATTTCTCTTAGGTTTCTTTTGATGGTTTAGTTTATTCAGGAAATCAAGTTGGTGATCCGGATTTATTTCCTGTACATCCCACTGATTTTCTAATTTTTTAAACAATTGTTCTAAGTTGTCATTTTCCTTTTTCATATTTCCTCTAATTTTTTTCGTAAATTTTCTTTAGCTCTGCTTAATGTGGTCCGACAATTGGCATAGCTGATATTTAAAATTTCGCAAATTTCTTCCTGATCATAACCTTCAATAAAAAAGAGGGTCAAAACCATTCTGTAATTGTCTTTTAATCCTAAAATAGCATCTAAGACCTGTTTTACTTTTAAGGAGTTCAAATCAATACTTTCAGAAAAGAAACTATCATCTTCCTCAATTTTGTAAAGTGTCTTGCTTAAATCCTCGATTTGAAGAGCATTATTCTTTCTATAAAAATCAATACTGTAATTGACAATTATTTTTTTTAACCACGCCCCAAAAGCAACTTCCTGCTTATAGTCGTTAATTTTTGTAAAAGCTTTCAAAAAACCTTCCTGCATGACGTCTTGTGCAAAATGTTCGTCTTTTACAATTCTGTACGCCACATTATACATGGCTTTACAATAACGGTTGTAAACTTCGAATTGTGCTTTTTGATTGTTCTCTTTACAAAGCGTGATTAATTCTTCGATATTTTGGTTTGTTATATTCAAGTAATGGTTGCTAGTTTTTAATAAGGACTTTGCTTTTTTGGGTTTGTTACAGTTTCAATGAAAATTAATTTATTTTTTTTCTGAAATATTCTTTTTTTGTTTGATAGTCGTTGTTCATTGGGGAGTAGGAGTGGTTGTAATTGATTGTCTATTCCTGATTTGTGTTTTTATTAAAGCCGTCAGAAGGTTTAGGATTATCCACACAATAAAATTAAGGTATAAATTTGTTTTGGCACAATGATTGTCTATTTTTACGGTCTATCTTGTGGAGGATATACTTAGGATTGTTTTACCAAAAACTAGCATATCTAAGACCATATCTACAGTTAGGATTGAACTTTTAATGACAAAACGACTTATATATTATTATGTCAAACCATAAAATACTTACTATTGACAATCTGTCACTTCAAGAATTTGACTCAGAGGCAGAATTAATTCCATTATTAACTCCAGAAGACGAAGAAGAAATGAATAACGAAGAGCTTCCGCTTTCGTTACCTATCTTGCCTTTGCGTAATACTGTTTTATTTCCTGGTGTTGTGATTCCTATTTCGGCAGGAAGAGATAAGTCTATAAAATTAATTAATGATGCGAATGCCGGTGGAAAAATCATTGGTGTTGTTTCTCAAATTAATGAAGAAGATGAAGATCCGTCTAAAGATGATATTCATAAAATCGGAACAGTAGCAAGAATTCTGCGTGTTCTGAAAATGCCTGACGGGAATGTTACTGTAATTCTACAAGGAAAAAAACGTTTTGAAATTGACGAAGTCGTTTCAGAGGATCCTTATATTACGGCTACTATAAAAGAAGTTTCAGAAGAGCGTCCCGATGAAAATGATACCGAATTTGTAGCGATTTTGGACTCTGTTAAAGAGTTGGCTATTCAAATTATAAAAGAAAGTCCAAACATTCCTTCCGAAGCTACTTTTGCGATTAAAAACATTGAAAGCCAGTCGTTTTTAATCAATTTTGTTTCTTCTAATATGAATTTATCGGTAAAAGAAAAACAAGGTTTATTATCGATAAACGGATTAAAAGACAGAGCTCTTGAAACTTTACGTTATATGAATGTAGAGTTGCAAAAATTAGAATTGAAAAATGACATTCAGTCAAAAGTTCGTTTTGATTTAGATCAGCAACAACGCGAGTATTTCCTTCATCAGCAAATGAAAACCATTCAGGAAGAATTGGGAGGCGTTTCGCAGGAAGAGGAAATGGACGAAATGGGGCTGAAAGCAAAAACTAAAAAATGGGACGAGAAAACGCAAAAACATTTCGAAAAAGAACTGTCAAAAATGCGTAGAATGAATCCACAATCTCCTGATTTCGGGATTCAACGTAACTATTTAGAGTTGTTTTTAGAATTGCCTTGGGGTGAATATTCTAAAGATAAATTTGATTTAAAACACGCTCAGAAAATATTAGACAAAGATCATTTCGGACTTGAAGAAGTTAAGAAAAGAATGGTAGAACATTTGGCTGTACTGAAACTTCGTAACGATATGAAATCGCCAATTATTTGTTTAACAGGACCTCCGGGTGTTGGTAAAACCTCTATTGGTCGTTCTGTTGCCGAGGCTTTAGGACGTGAGTATGTGCGTATTTCGTTAGGTGGTTTACGTGACGAAGCAGAAATTCGCGGACATAGAAAAACCTATATCGGTGCCATGCCGGGAAGAATTATCCAGAGTTTGAAAAAAGCAGGAACATCAAATCCGGTTTTTATTTTAGATGAAATTGATAAACTTTCAAGCGGAAACAGTGGTGACCCTTCTTCTGCTTTATTAGAAGTTTTAGATCCGGAGCAAAACAATTCTTTTTATGATAATTTCCTTGAAATGGGATATGATTTGTCTAAAGTAATGTTTATTGCGACTTCAAATAATATGTCAGCCATTCAGCCGGCATTACGTGACAGAATGGAAGTGATTAAAATGTCAGGGTATACGATTGAAGAAAAAGTGGAAATTGCAAAAAGACACCTTTTTCCAAAGCAATTAGAAGCACACGGTTTAACGACTAAAGATTTGACAATTGGTAAAAAACAATTGGAGAAAATTGTAGAAGGATATACACGTGAATCCGGTGTTCGTAATCTTGAGAATAAAATTGCTCAGGTCATTCGTAATGCAGCAAAAGCAGTTGCAATGGAGGAGGAATACAATAAAAAAGTTACAGATGAAGATATTGTAACTGTTTTAGGTGTGCCAAGATTAGAGCGTGATAAATACGAAAATAACGATGTTGCAGGAGTTGTAACAGGTTTGGCTTGGACAAGTGTTGGAGGAGATATTTTATTTATTGAATCTTTGATCTCTGAAGGGAAAGGAGCTCTTACCATTACAGGAAATCTAGGAAATGTAATGAAGGAATCGGCTACAATTGCTTTAGAATACATCAAAGCAAATGCTAAGAAATTAGGTCTTAGTGTTGAGTTGTTCCAGAAATACAACATTCACTTACACGTTCCGGAAGGAGCTACGCCAAAAGACGGTCCAAGTGCCGGTATCGCCATGTTGACTTCTTTGGTTTCTTTGTTAACGCAAAAGAAAGTAAAGAAAAGTCTTGCTATGACAGGAGAGATTACGCTTCGTGGAAAAGTTTTGCCGGTAGGTGGAATTAAAGAGAAGATTCTAGCGGCCAAAAGAGCCAACATCAAAGAGATTATCCTATGTCACGAAAACAAAAGTGATATTGACGAAATAAAAGCGGAATATTTAGAAGGACTGACCTTTCATTATGTAAAAGAAATGAGTGAAGTATTGGCTTTGGCATTGACAGATCAAAATGTTAAAAACGCTAAAACGCTAAAATAAATTTCTATATAAAATCCCAAAAATATAAATTCCAAATTCCAATAAACTGATGCTTTTTTAGTTTGGAATTTGGAATTTATATTTTTGGGATTTATTTATTTTTATAAGTTTATAATTTTATCTTCGCAGTTGCGTTATCTCCCTATAGGAACGCCTCAAAAAGCATGTTAAAACGACTTGTTGTATTTTTTATGTTATTGATTTGTTCGATTTCTTTCGGGCAAATAGGGGGTCGTTACACGTATCAGTTTCTTAATTTAACGACTTCACCAAGGCAGGCAGCGTTAGGTGGAAAAACGATTACAATTTACGACGACGATGTGAATCAGGTTATGTTTAATCCGGCGACTTTAAACGAAGATATGGACAATCATCTGGCTATGAATTACGGAAGTTATTACGGTCAGGCCTCTTACGGGACGGCTTCCTACGCTTATACGTATGACAGGCATTTGCAGACTTTTTATGCCGGAGTAAGTTATGTAAATTACGGTACATTTGAAGGTTATGACGAAAACGGTCAGGCGACTTCAGATTTTACAGGTAATGAAGGAGCGCTTTCGTTAGGGTATGCGTATAATATTCCTTTTACAGATGTTCATGTTGGAGCGAATGTGAAGCTAATAACTTCAACGCTAGAAACTTATAATTCTATCGGTGGTGCAATTGATTTAGGTTTTTTGTATATAATTGAAAAAAATGATTTAAATTTGGCTCTTGTAATTCGAAATATTGGAACTCAGTTCACAACTTATTCCGGAATACAGGAAAAATTGCCCCTTGAAATTATTGCAGGAGTGTCGCAAGAACTAGAGCACGTGCCGCTTCGCTGGCATCTTACTTTAGAGAATTTGCAACAATGGAATGTTTCGTTCTCGAATCCGGTTCGTGGCGAAACAAACTTAGACGGTACGGCGAGTAAAGAGAAAGTTTCTTTTGTAAACAACGCCTTACGACATGTTATTGTTGGTGTCGAGCTTTTTCCTAAAAAAGCATTTAATATCAGATTGGGGTATAATTTTAGAAGAGGTGAGGAGTTAAGAATTGAGGAACAACGTAATTTTTCGGGAGTTTCTTTAGGGTTTGGTTTAAAAATGAATCGATTAAAGTTTAATTACTCATATTCAAAATATACTTTAGCGGCTAATACTAGTCTTTTTGGACTAATGTTTAACTTTCAATAGGTGATTTTATGAAGCTATTTTATTTAATTCTCTTGGTAACTGCAGGTTTTTTTAATACCTCAAATATTGCTTTGGAAGATGAGGATGTATTGACTGCTATAGATATTGAAAGGATAAATACCCATATCAATGAGGTAAAGGAAAAGATTGCGATTAGCTCTAATTACAATCAAAAAATTGCTTTTCTGGTTGATATGAAAATCAAATCCGGTAGAAATCGTTTTTTTGTGTACGACATTGAAAATGATAAAATTATAGATCAAGGACTTGTTGCCCACGGATCCGGATCAGAAACTGGAGTTGGTGGGGAGTTAAAATTTAGCAATACACCGGAATCTAAAGCAACTGCATTAGGAAGATACTCCATCGAAAAATGTTATAAAGGAATTTTTGGTAAGGCCTACAGACTTGCTGGTCTGGATGAAACCAATAATAACGCTTTGAAAAGAGCTATAGTTTTACATCGATATTCAGCTGTTCCTGAAAATGAACAGGATTATTATATTTCACGCAGCCAGGGTTGCCCAATGGTTAGTGAAGCCTTCTTCAAAAGAATAGAAAAAATAATTGATACTTCCAGATCAAGAATTATTTTAGATATTTACTATTAAAAAATCGTCCACACTTATTATTAATTTATAAAATCAAAAAGATTATTTTGAAAAAAATAACCATTGCAATTGACGGATTTTCGTCAACAGGAAAGAGTACTTTAGCAAAACAATTGGCAAAAGAATTAGAATACGTATACGTCGATACGGGAGCAATGTACAGAGCGGTCGCTTTATTTGCAATGCAAAATCAATTAATAGGACCTGAATTCTTCGATAAAACAGGCCTTGTGGATTTCCTTCCAAAAATTCAATTAGAGTTTAAATTCAATGCAGATTTAGGATTTGCAGAAATGTATCTGAATGATGAGAATGTTGAAAAACAGATAAGAACCATTGAGGTGTCCAGCTACGTAAGCAAAGTGGCTGAAATTTCAGAAGTACGTGCTAAATTAGTAGAGCAACAAAAAGAAATGGGTAAAAACAAAGCTATCGTTATGGATGGCAGAGATATAGGTACTGTGGTTTTTCCTAATGCTGAACTTAAAATTTTTATGACTGCAAGTGCGGAAACGCGTGCGCAGAGGCGTTTTGATGAATTACAGGAAAAAGGTGATGCTGTTTCGTATGAAGAGGTTTTGAAAAATGTGGTCGAAAGAGATTATATTGACACACATCGCGCAGATTCTCCATTAGTAATTGCAGATGATGCAATTGAAATCGATAATTCTTATTTAGATAGAGAAGAACAATTTTCAGCTGTTCTTGAATTAGTAAATGATGTTGTTAAAACGGTTTAATTTTTTGTAGATCTCATTTTTAATGGTAGTTTTACCGCTTCATTTATTATTTTACAAAGACAATTTTATTATATGAGTATAAAATTAAGGCTGACAATTATGAATTTCCTCCAATTTTTTGTTTGGGGAATATGGTTGATTTCATTAGGTGGATATATGGGCCAGGTTTTTGGTCCTTTAGAAGGAGGTAGTATTGGCTTGTCTATAGGAAGAACTTATGCTTCTATGGGATGGGCAAGTTTATTCATGCCTGCTTTACTTGGGATCATTGCTGATAAATATTTTAGTGCGCAAAAAGTTTTGGGAATTGCTCATGTTATTGCTGGAATTGCAATTTTCTTTGCAACTAAAGCGACTAATTCAACAGAAATGTATTGGATTATTTTTGTAACAAGTTGTTTTTATATGCCAACAATAGCCTTAAACAACTCCGTTAGTTACGCGGTCTTAAATAAATTTAGTTTTGATGTTCAAAAAGCATTTACTCCAATTCGTGTATGGGGAACAGTTGGATTTATTATAGCAATGTGGGTAACGGATTTGACTGATTGGAAATCAAGTACGAATCAGTTTGTTTTTGCGGCCGTTGCCATGATTGTTACTGGTATATATTCATTCTCTATGCCTGATGTTCCTGCTGAAAATAAAAACACAAACCAATCATTTTCTAGTAGATTCGGATTAGATAGTTTTGTGCTTTTTAAGCAAAAGAAAATGGCTATATTTTTTGTTTTTGCGATGCTTTTAGGTGCTGCATTACAAGTTACTAATATGTTTGGTGATACTTTTATAAGAAGTTTTGGTTCTAATCCTGAGTATCAAGGAACCTTTGGAGTGGAGCACTCCGTATTTATTATTTCATTATCTCAAATTTCAGAGACACTTTTTATTCTGACTATTCCTTTCTTTTTGAAGAGATTTGGTATTAAACAGGTAATGGTTTTTAGTATGATTGCATGGGTATTACGTTTCGCTTTATTTGGTATCGGAAATCCTGGATCAGGTGTGATTTTCCTTGTTTTATCAATGATCGTTTACGGAATGGCTTTTGACTTTTTTAATATCTCAGGTTCATTATTTGTTGAAAGAGAAACGGATAGCAAAATTAGATCAAGTGCTCAAGGATTATTTATGCTAATGACTAATGGTATTGGAGCAATTTTAGGAGGTGAATTTGCTGGAAGAACGGTAGGTTATTTTACTGATGGAAATACAGTGCAATGGTCTAATGTTTGGTTTTCATTTGCTGGTTATGCATTTGTAATTCTAATTTTGTTTGCTTTTCTTTTTAAGTATAAACACGATCCAAAGGAGGTTGAGAATTTAAGGCATTAAATAAGATTAATTTTAGCGATTAAATGAAATAGAATGTTAAGTCATTTTTGATTTTAATTTATTCAAACCCGACAGGTTTTTAAAACCTGTCGGGTTTAATTATTTTTTAAGGTTTTAGAACTTAAAATACATCAACTGTACTACTGCAGAAAGCCTAGCCTGATAATCATTTGTATTTTATTTTGTCAGTACAAATAAATGTAGTAATTTTGCAGTCCTTTTGGCAGAGTAGAGTTTCCACTAGGTATCAACAATTTATGTAAAACAACTTCTGTTTTTTCTATCGCTTTATGAAACTCAAGAAAAACAGAATACAAATTTTTTATCAGCATGTCTGAACAATTAAAATCACAAGAAGAGTTTTTAGCAAATTTTAACTGGCATAACTTCCAAGAAGGAATTGATGCAGTAGATGAGAAAAACTTATTAGAATTCGAAGAACTAGTTTCAAAAACTTTCATCGCTACAGATCAAGAAGAAGTAGTAGAAGGTGTAGTTGTTAGAATTACAGATAGAGACGTTATCGTTGATATCAACGCAAAATCGGAAGGTGTTATTTCTTTAAACGAATTCCGTTACAACCCAAACTTAAAAGTAGGTGACAAAGTAGAAGTATTAATCGACATCCGTGAGGACAAAACAGGTCAATTAGTATTATCTCACAGAAAAGCACGTACTATCAAATCTTGGGATAGAGTTATTGCTGCAAATGAAACAGGAGAAATCGTTAATGGTTTTGTAAAATGCAGAACTAAAGGTGGTATGATCGTTGACGTTTTCGGTATTGAAGCTTTCTTACCTGGATCTCAAATTGACGTTAAGCCAATTAGAGACTACGATGTATATGTAAACAAAATGATGGAATTCAAAGTGGTAAAAATTAACCACGAATTCAAAAACGTTGTTGTATCTCATAAAGCGCTTATCGAAGCTGATATCGAAGTACAGAAAAAAGAAATCATCGGTCAATTACAAAAAGGACAAGTATTAGAAGGTGTTGTTAAAAACATTACTTCTTATGGTGTGTTTATTGACTTAGGTGGTGTTGATGGATTAATTCACATTACTGACCTTTCTTGGAGTAGAATCAACCACCCAAGTGAAGTTCTTGAATTAGACCAAAAATTAAACGTTGTAATCCTTGATTTCGATGATGAGAAAACAAGAATTCAATTAGGATTGAAACAATTAAACGCTCACCCATGGGATGCTTTAGATGCTAATTTAACTATTGGTGATAAAGTAAAAGGTAAAGTAGTTGTAATCGCTGATTACGGTGCTTTCATCGAAGTTGCTGAAGGTGTTGAAGGTTTAATCCACGTTTCTGAAATGTCATGGTCTACTCATTTACGTTCTGCTCAGGATTTCGTAAAAGTTGGAGATGTTGTTGAAGCTGTTATCTTAACTTTAGATAGAGATGACCGTAAAATGTCATTAGGTATCAAACAATTGACTCAAGATCCATGGACTGATATCACTTCTAAATACCCAGTAGGTTCTAAACATACAGGTATCGTTAGAAACTTTACAAACTTTGGTATTTTCGTAGAATTAGAAGAAGGAATTGATGGATTAATTTACATCTCTGACTTATCTTGGACTAAGAAAATCAAACACCCATCTGAATTTGTAAATGTTGGTGAAAAACTTGATGTAGTAGTATTAGAATTAGATGTTGAAGGACGTAAATTATCTTTAGGTCACAAACAAACTACTGCTAATCCTTGGGATCAATACGAAGATTCTTTCGCTGTAGGAACTATCCACAATGGTGAGATTTCTGAAATCGTTGACAAAGGAGCTACTGTAGAATTCGGAGATGATATCGTTGCTTTCATTCCTACTCGTCACCTTGAAAAAGAAGACGGAAAGAAATTGAAAAAAGGTGATACTGCTGATTTCAAAGTAATCGAATTTAACAAAGAATTCAAAAGAGTAGTTGCTTCTCACACTGCTATCTTCCGTGAAGAAGAAGAGAAAAATGTGAAAACTGCAACTGAAAATACTTCATCTACTTCTACAAATGCACCAGCTGCAACTTTAGGAGATAACAATGATGTATTAGCTGCATTAAAAGCTAAAATGGAAAAAACTGAGAAAAAATAATTCTCAGAGACGCACAGCAGTGCGTCTTTACACATCCATACAGAAAGTCCCACAGCAATGTGGGACTTTTTTTTATGTTCTAATTTTTAGAATTAGGTTTCAGAAGACTCACTATTCAAATAATAGCTGGAAAAAACCTTATACTGTTATTTTAAAAGCGTTTTTGGATAAAAATTAGTCTATTTAAGAAAGATCTTTGTTCAAGGTTTTGATCTGTTCTGAGAATTAACAGATTATTTAGTAAGTTCTTTTTTAAAATGAGGAGATTTCGGTTTCCTCATTTTTATTTAAAATCGGATGTACTTGCGATTTCGCAAGTTGACAAAACTAGTTAGAGGCTAATAATTTAGTTTCTTCAGGAGTAAAATCATTTGCAATTGCATAGGAGCTAATTCCTGTTATCTTCATTTCATCCAAAATATCGACCAGATTGCCGTAATTAGATTTTTTGGTAGGTTTTATAATTACTGTAATTCCACTTCCGGGTTTCCCGCGACGGGAAGAATATTCAAGCATATTTTTATTTCTAATTAAAAGTTCTTTGCGAATTCCCTCTTTCCCATAATTTAATTCTTTTGGAGCCATAATCGGATATGCCAGAAGTCCTATATATACTACCAATTTATTATTATCATCCAGTAATATTGTTACCGAACGATTTTCACCATAACAACACAGACCGCAAGTATCACCGCAATCAGGCACACTTAAATCCATTGTTTTTGGCTTTGCCAATTCAGTAGCAACCATAAAGAATATTATCAACAGAAAAGAGACGCTTACCATAGCAGTTAAGTCGATTTTTGGGCCTAATTTTTTACTTCTGACTTTTTTTGGGAGTTGCTGCATATTTGATGAATTTGTTGTTAAAGTAGAAAAAAAATATAAGATTATACGTGGTTTAACATGATAGTTGTAAAGTATTTAATTTAATGATAGTAAACGGTTTCTAAACAGGTAATTATACTCGTTTTTTAAATGGGCTTTTGACGTAATTTAGATGTGGTTTTCAAGATTGGAAAATCCAGTTTTTGAAATACTAATAATTGGAACGAATAATTAATTCTCCTTTTTTATTGAGGATTAAATAGTTTGAATTTTCTCCCGGAATCTATAGTATAGTAATTACCTAATCTTATTTGTTATGGACATTGTAACCGACCTCACCGCTGAAGCGATATCCTATCTTACCCTTTTTCAGGATATATTAAAAAGCAATCCTCAAAACACTTTTCCTAAAGCGTTTCTTAAAAAAGATTCTTGGAGTACCCTTGTAAGTAAGGATGAAAATATGGACAAAAACCATTATGGTATAAATCAATTGACTCCCGGTCAGATAGACGAAATAACTGACCTGGTCTGGCATAGCGCTGATAAAAATGGAGAAAAGAATCTGACAAAAGTATATTTAGACATCGTTTATGATCTTTTAGAATGGCTCGCCACCAATATTGATAAAAAGTATATGGATAAGACCGAATCCAGTGAACTTTTATTGTTTAGGGTGCCTTTTTTTTGGAGGCAGCGAATACGGGCAGCACTTTATAAAGAAAATTTAGAGGAGCGAAAAAAATTGGCAACGGTACTTCGATACATGCCGGTACAGGTGGTTCAGGCCATTACCGGACAGCACAAATCAGCATATGATATTCGTCTCTATCAATTTTATGCAGCAAAAGAGAAGGAGTATGATTATTCAAATATTCTAAATGATACCGATCTTAAAAATCATAAAGCATGGTGGGATGAAAACGAGGATGATGCTATAAAGTACCTCACTGATGATAGAGTACTTCTTAGACAATTGCTAAATAATAGTTCAGAAAGGAAAATCAGAACTGAGTTTCCCTTACCGTTTGAAACCTTATTTAATGACGAGCTGGATGAAATTAATAAAGCACGTAAGAAGAGAGGCGAGGAATGGCAGGCATCCGTAACTGTTGATGAAAGTACAAATGAGAATCTGCTAAAAGTAACTTCTGACGGAGATAAAATATACGATCCAATGGTACGGGCTACAGATATGAAGCTTACCGGTACCGCTTTTTCCGGAGGAGGTATTCGTTCAGCCACATTTAATCTTGGTATACTGCAAAGACTGGCAAGTCTGGACGTTTTAGAAAAAATTGATTATATATCGACAGTATCCGGAGGTGGTTATATCGGTACCTGGTATACATCGTGGATAAAACGATCCGGTTCTTTCAGTAAAGTTACGGATCAGTTATGTCCCGAGAAATCATCCGATCCGTTTGCCGATGAAGTCCGTCCGATTCGATGGCTTAGAATGTTCAGTAATTATCTTTCTCCAAACGTAGGTATGATGTCTCCCGATGCCTGGACGTCGGGAATGACTTGGTTAAGAAATACTCTAGTCAATCAGACCTTGTTATTATTGGTGTTATTAACCGTTTTCTCTTTCATTTTGGATCTTTACAAAGGATGGGAAATTCTCGGACTCCTATTTAAAGGATTGGAGAAGAAGGATGAAATTCCGTTTTTTTGGTTGAATACGGCAATGCTGATTTTTGGAGCGCTTACAGCTGCTTTTGCCATGCGATCGTTCTATAAAGTAAAACAGAAGAGAAAAGTTGCCCGGGTTACCAAAATTTGGAATATTTTTAATATTGACATCCCCTTTCTTACCAATATTACAAGTATTCTGCCTTATCTGCTAATTGTTTGGACCATTATTTGCGCCTTTTTGGTCAGTACATTTATGTTTAATATAAGTATAGATGAAATTTGTCGTAAGAGCGAAAACCTGTATGTATGGTTTGGTCTTAATGTCTCATTGCCGGCATTTATCGCATTGATTCTAGTGGCATTGCTGGGGAATTATCACAAAAGATATGATCTTATTCAGTTAGGTAAGGCCAATGTAGTGAAGGAAAAATTGTCTGACAAAGAAAAAATAGAGGTAAAAAATGAAATACACAAAGTTGGAGTTATCAATTGGTTTCCAATAATACTAACGGTATCTTCAGCTTCAGCTGCGGCGATTTTAAGTCTATTGTTATATTTGTTTTGGAAAAATTATGAATTGATATTGATTTCAATCAGAAATTTCAATGGAACTATATGTTCGGATAAAGTAATGTTGTTATTCGGACTTCCTATTGTTCTTGAAATTTTTTCGCTTGCGATAATAACCAGAATGGCAATATTGGGCAAGATGTTTCCCGATTACCGTCGCGAATGGTGGGGAAGAACAGGAGGTTATATCAACCGGTTTGTACTTTTCTGGGTTATTATTTGTTTTGCCGTATTTATTATGCCAGATTTATGGACTGATACACCAATTGTTTTGCCTGTCGCTTGGGGAGGTTGGGCCGGTATAGTTGCCTGGGGAGTAAAAATAGCATTTGCATCCAAAGGGGATGAAGACCCTAATAAGTCTAGTAATATTGTGAACATCGTTGTTAAGGTGGTACCTTTTATTTTCATGATTGGGGTACTGCTTATAGGTTCCGGGATTATAAACCTTATAAGAGAGGGGAATAGCGATGTTATAAATCGTCTGACAACGGGAGGATTGTTTTTGATAACACTTTTTCTTAGCTGGCGTGTGGGGGTTAATGAGTTTTCCCTTCACCATTTTTATCGCAACCGTCTTATAAGAGCTTTCATGGGCGCTACGCGTAGCAGGGAAGATCGTATTAAAACTGCAAACGCATTTACGGGTTTTGATACCAATGACGATATATTGTTATCGTCTATGAAGGTCGATGATGGTTATTTTGGTCCGTATCCTATTCTTAATACAGCCCTTAATGCGACTGTTGTTTCAGCTCTCGACCGACAAGATCGAAAAGCAGAATCATTCGTGTTTACACCCTTATATTGTGGCTATGATTTTAGTCCTACGCGTCCGTCTACTTACGATGTTGACCATGTTTATGAATACGGCTATCGTCCTACCAATAAATTTTCTAATGAAAAAGGTGGGCCAACTATAGGAACAGCAATGGCGATATCCGGAGCAGCGGTGAATCCTAATTGGGGCTATCATTCTTCAGCACCTATGGCTTTTTTATTGACAATCTTTAATGTCCGTCTGGGATGGTGGATTGGTAATACGAGACTTAAAAGATGGAAGGATTCTGATCCAAGAGGAGGTTTATTGTATCTAATTCATGATTTGACCGGTAAATCCGATATCAATATGGATTATGTTTGTCTTTCGGATGGAGGACACTTCGATAATATGGGCTTGTACGAACTCATCAGAAGACGCTGTCACTACATTATATTAGGAGATGGTGAGCAGGATCAGGACGTCGCTTGCGAAGGTTTAGCAAACGCGATTAGAAGATGTCGAATTGATTTTGGTGTAGAAATTACCTTTGAGAATTTTGAAGATATTACAAAACATCAAGGTATATCGAAGAAGCATATTATAAAAGGAACGATTATTTATCCGGGTATAAAAAGTATAGGTACATTAATTTATATCAAAGCCAGTTTGACAGGTAAAGAACCTATTGATATACGAGAATATGCGTTGGCGAATCCCGATTTTCCACAGCAGTCTACAGCAGATCAGTTTTTTGATGAAGCACAGTTTGAGAGCTATCGTAAATTGGGCTATCATTCAATACATAATATAGCAGAATTGCATTTGCCATAGTCATTAAGTTAAGCATTGCAAAAAAAAGTCTCACGCAGATTCTGCAGATTTTAGCAGAATGTAATAAAAAAAATCCGCAGAATCTGCGTGAAAAAATCTCTTAACTTAATGACATTGAGCTAAAGCAGGAGGCAATCCAAAATAATACTTTTATTCTTTATAAAAGGGCAATATTTTTATGCCAATTTAAATGGATCCCATCCAATTAAATTGCTTTTTAAACGCTTTAACCATTAAAAAATATACTCTTCTAATTCAGAATATGGAGTGTATGCTATCTGATTTCAAACATAAACAAACCAATAATTAAAATTACTTCATAAAACAGAGTCCGCGATTTAAGTTAAAAGAAAAAAAGAATTCGATTTTTAAAATTTAATTATTTTTCTAAAGCGTTGTTGTTTAGTGTGTTTTGAGGAATATTCAATGTAAGATTTACATTTTTGAATTTTTCCTAAAACCAAAACGATTATTACAGCGTAAATGCCTTTATAACTTAAAACATTAATTATGAAAACTAGAAAATTTTTAACAGCAGCAGTTTTAGTCTTAGGATTTGCATTTACTTCAAACGCACAAAAAACAGTAATGGTTGGTGGAGCGGCGATGTATCCGAACAAAAATATTATTGAAAATGCAGTAAACTCAAAAGATCATACTACTTTGGTGGCTGCGGTAAAAGCAGCAGATTTAGTAGCAACTTTACAGAGTAAAGGACCATTCACCGTTTTTGCCCCAACAAATGCAGCGTTTGATAAATTACCGGCAGGAACAGTAGAAACATTGTTGAAACCGGAAAACAAAAAAATGCTTCAAACAATTTTAACCTATCATGTTGTGGCTGGAAAAATGAACGCTTCGGATATTGCAAAAGCGATAAAAATGGGTAAAGGTAAAGCAACCCTAAAAACCGTAAGTGGTGGCACATTAACTGCCTGGATGGACGGAAAAACGTTATACATCAGCGATGAGAGTGGTAACAAAGCTAAAGTAACAATTGCAGATGTAAATCAATCTAATGGAGTAATTCATGTAGTGGACACTGTATTATTGCCAAAAAGCTAATTAAGAGCACTAAAATGCCAAGATAAAAAGAACTGTAAATGACTATTTACGGTTCTTTTTATTTTATATCGCTAAGAATCTTATCGTTTAGCCATTAAAGTTGATCCTGCTGAAGCAATAACAACACAGGCAACCGCTATTATTTCATAAAAATTTAGACGCTCCTGAAGAAATATAAAGCCACAAATAGCGGCCGCAGCGGGTTCTAAACTCATTAGTATACTAAACGTTCGCGGAGGTAGCTGCCCTAAGGCTTTCATTTCAAGTGTAAAAGGGATAGCACTTGATAAAAGAGCCAACGCAATGCTTAATCCAAAAAGTTTTGGAGTAAGATTAATGAGTCCATTTTCGTAAAAACCAAAAGGAAGAATTAAAAGTGAAGCAAAAAGCATTCCGACCGAAACAGCCTCACCACTATTCATAATTTTGGAGACTTTGCCACCCAGAACAATATAACTGGCCCAAAGTCCTCCTGCTAAAAGGGCAAAAATTACCCCTAAGGTATCTATTCTGCTATTCGTCCATGGGGCGATTAAAAGGATTCCGATTGCTGCCAGTACAACCCAGCAATAATCAAGTAAACGCTTTGATCCGACTATGGCGAGTAATAAAGGACCTATGAATTCTAAAGTAACAGATAATCCAATTGGGATTCTTTCTATTGCCAAGTAAAATATTAAATTCATCGCACCTAAATTCAAGCCATATGGAATTACAATTTTCCATTGTTGTCTCGTAATTTTAAACAGATTCGGACGATAAGCAGCAAATAAGATCAGGGCAGAGATACCGATTCTTATCGAAGCTGTTCCTGCAGCACCAAGAGCCGGGAAAATTGTTTTAGCAATAGCAGCGCCACATTGCACGCTTATAATGGCTAATAACACAGCCGGAACCGGTGGGAGGTTGAATTCTTTGTTTTTCATTGAAAGTCTATGCTGAAACGCAAAACTACAAATAAGTAAGCACAAAAGGTTTTCGGATAGTATAAAATTAACCCGTTGGGAGAAGGCCTAGTTTCCAAAGCCTAAAAAAGACATCTTAAGGAGTATAAGACTATGTGAAAAAATGGAAATTTTCTTAACACACCTCAAGTTATAAGTGTCAAAATCTATGTCTCTATGTGTTAAATTGATTTTGCTGAATCACACGCAACACATTCGGTAGACGGTATAAGAAAAACTACGCGTTACTACGAGAAATAGTATAGAAGATTAATCTAAAGCACGTTTGGTCACAAAGTAGCGGTACCCTATAAGCGCCATTTGCCATTTTTTTGCTTTGGTAATGTCTAAACCTTGTTTGGTCAAACTTGGTAAAAGAATTTTATTTAGTTTGGCTAAAATTTTATACATAGTAGGTTAATTTTTTTTCAAAGATATAAAAAAAGACTTTGTCATTTAACAAAGTCTTTCTGAGTATTAATTAGTGCTGTTTTTTAGCCATATTCTTTTGTTGCTGAATCATCGCTCTTTGTTGCAGTCTCATGTCTCGCTCTTGTTGTCTCATATCTCTTTCATATTGTTTCATGTCCTTCTCATGTTGACGCATATCTTTTTCATGCTGTTTCATGTCGATCTCATGTTGTTTCATATCAACATTCGATTGCTGATCGTATTTCCCCATATCCGCATTGAATTGCTCCATGGCTACTTCGTATTTTTCCATTTCTTTTTCAAAAATAGCTTCACGTTTTGACATGACTTCATTTAACTCCTTTTCGTAAGCAGCCATTTGCGGCTCAAAGGCATCCATTTTCTTTTCGAATTCGTCCATTTCTCTCTCGTAATTTTTCATAGCCGTTTTATCATTTAGATTTGCAGGCGGAACGGGAGGTTTTGGCATATTAGCCATAGCAGTTGGAGGTGATGGCATTGCGCCGGCCGGGAAAACCGGAGGTGTTGGTGGAGTCGGAGGTGTCGTATAAGCGCCGTTTTGATACACGGTTCTGGTTTCTCTAACCTGTGCAGGACCTTCTTCATCGGTTAAACCATCGAGTTGTCCATCGGCGATTAGTTTGATTTTTTTCGTTCCATTATCGTTTGTTGTAATGGCAATTCCGCAATCCTTAATGGCTTCATCACCATTAATTTGAATAGTTTGTGCTTCTCCGGCTCCTTTTTTAAGAGCTACTTTGATACAGGTTAATTCGTTTTTTGAATTTCTCTTTACTTCTGACACTACTACATCTACATCATGATTTGCTTTTAATTTTTCAGAAAGCTCCTTTAATTCCTGATCTGTGGTGTTTTTTTTGATTTTGTAAATCTCTACTGATTGTTCTTTTTCTTTTGCGACTGCCTCAATTTGTTTCTTTTCCTGCGCTACTGTTTTGATTTGAAATAAAACTACAAAAGCTACAAGTGCCGGAAGTATGGCGTAATACTTCCAATAGTTTCTCTTTTTTGATTGATTTTTGTTTAACATGACAATTCGTTTTTTGATTAATGATTGATAAAAATGATTGGTGATTGCTACACAAGTTTCATGTGTAGTTATTTTTAAAAGCGTGTATTGGTACGCTTTTTTGTCCGAAAGTTTTTTTGCCGCTTCATTATCCGCAATAAACTCAAGGTTTTGAATAATGGCTTTTTTATAAAACCAGATGATCGGATTGAACCAAAACAGTACACAGAATAGTCTTGAAATCAGAACGTCAACTGTATGATGCTGATCACTGTGTACTTTTTCATGTTCAATAATACTCTCTAACTCTGATGCCGTATACAGTGATGAGTTGTAAACGATATAATCAAAATAAGAAAAGGGAGCAATGTTTTCGTTGGTATCGATAAATTTAAAATCAGCTTGTTGTTGCACTTTTTTGCCTTTAAGAACAGCATTCAGACTGTAAAAATCTAATCCGAATTTTACTAAGAAAGCAATAAAACCAATGGTATAAATAGCAATGTAAACCAGATTCCAGTTGATTTCGAAAGACTCTTCTTCTATAGCATGGACAATAGAAGCAGGAGAGTAACTCATATTTGAAACCGGTACAGGATCAATCCATACAATTTTGGTATACACTATAAAGGGCAGTACTACCGATGTAATCAATCCGGCTAGTAAAAACCATCTGTTGCTGGTAAAGAAAGTTTCTTTGCGTAATAGTAAATAATAAGCAAGGTAAAACAAAGCAACTAATGCGCTTGATTTTGCGATAAAAATGAAAAGTGCTTCCATAAACGACTATTTTTCTTCTTTTGAATTTTCAATCATAGCTAAAACTTCACGTAATTCAGCTGCAGAAATTTTTTCCTCTTTAGCAAAAAAGGATACCATACTTTTATAAGAGCTATTAAAATAATGATCAATAGCGGTACTCATAAATCCTGTGCGATACTCTTCGATGCTTACAATTGGATAATACTGATGGGTATTTCCAAAAGTAGTATGACTCACATATTCTTTTTCTTCCAGATTACGTACTATAGTCGAAAGTGTATTGTAATGTGGTTGCTCTTCTGTAATCTCGGCCTGAACTTCTTTTACAAATGCTTTTTTGAGCTTCCATAAAATGTGCATGATTTCCTCTTCTTTGTTGGTTAGCTTTTGCATAGTTTTAAGGTTGTAAATTAGCTGTAGTGCTTACTTTTTGGTTGTGATTTCAATCACACCATTTTTCCCTTTGTCGCCATATTTTTCTATAGCCTGAGTGCCTTTAAAAACACTCATTTTTTCTATATCAAGTGCGTCAATATCATCCATAGAAGTACCATCTGTCAGTACAACACCATCTACGATGATAAGTTGTTTAGCAGAACTTCCGCCTGATTTTACGATAACTTTTGGCTTAGATTGACTGTAGTAGGTTATAGAAGTAGTTTCGTTTTTGTCCCCATCAGTACTTACATTCACGTTTGTATTTACATTGGTTTTGAAGGTTGTGATTACATGAGTATTTGTTGTACCATTTGTAGGATCACTTTTGCCAGTAGTAGTATTAGTTTTAACATCGGTATTGGTATTAGTTTTTTGAGTTTTCTTGATTTTTATCTTTGATCCTTCGGTCGCGTCCTTTTGAAATTCGTTTTTTGTAACTACAATTATTTTCTTAACCCCGTTTTCCTCAGTTTTAATGATAATACCACAGTCTTTGATAGCATCAGAACCCGAAATATGAAGAGCCTGCGTTTCTTCTTTACCGTTTTTAAGATCAACTTTAATAGAGGTCAATTCATTATTTGAATTCCTTTTTGTTTCAGAAATAACGGCATCAACATTGTGCTCCGCTTTTAACTTTTCGGTGATTGTTGCAAGCTCTTGATCTGTGGTTGTTTTTTTGATTTCGTAAACATCCATTCCTTTTACTTTTTCAGCAGCACTGTTTTTTTGAGTTTGCTCTTTTTCGTGGGCTACGACTTCAATCTGAAATAGAAGTACAAACGCTACAAGTGCCGGAATTACGGTATAATACTTCCAGTAATTCCGTTTTTTTGATTGATTTTGATTTAACATAACGATTCGTTTTTTGATTAATGATTGATAAAAATGATTGGTGATGGCAACACAATTTTCGTGTGTTGTTATTTTTAAAAGCGTGTACTGATACGCTTTTTTGTCGGAAAGTTTTTTTGCTGCCTCATTATCTGCAATAAACTCGAGATTTTGAGTAATCGCTTTTTTATAAAGCCAGACAAGAGGATTGAACCAAAACAAAATACTGAAGATTCTGGAAATCAAAACATCTACGGTATGGTTCTGATCGCTGTGCACTTTTTCATGTTCAATAATATTCTCTAATTCTGTAGCCGTATATAGTGATGAGTTATACACAATGTATTCAAAATAAGAGAACGGAGCTATATTCTCCTTGACATCAATAAATTTAAAATCGGCCTGTTGTTTTACTTTTTTACCTTTTAGAATAGCATTTAAACTATAAAAATCTATTGCGAATTTTATCAGCAAAGCCAGGAAGCCAATGCCATAACAGGCTAAAAGCACATAATTCCAATTGATTTCAAAAAGAGGATTTTCAATTGTTTGCGTAAAAACAGGTTGAAAATCCGGATTTTGTGTTGAAGCAGGGGCAACCCATATATTTTTGGTGTACACTATAAAGGGCAATACCACAGAAGTGATTAAACCGGTCAATAAAAACCATCTGTTCCTGGTAAAGAAGGTTTCTTTGCGCAGTAAAAAATAATAGGCAGTATAAAACAAGAGTAACAATCCACCTGATTTTGCGATATAAATGAATAGTGCTTCCATAAAATGATTATTTTTCTTCTTTCGGACTTTCGATCATGGCTAAGATTTCACGTAATTCAGCTGCAGAAATTTTCTCTTCTTTAGCAAAAAAGGACACCATACTTTTATACGAGCTATTAAAATAATTATCAATAGCGGTACTCATAAAACCTTTACGATAATCTTCGATGCTTACAATCGGATAATATTGGTGGGTGTTTCCAAAGGCATTATGATTTACATATCCTTTTTCTTCCAGATTACGCACTATAGTCGAAAGCGTATTGTAGTGCGGTTGGTCTTCTGTAATCTCGGCTTGAACTTCTTTTACAAAAGCTTTTTTTAGCTTCCATAAAATGTGCATGATTTCCTCTTCTTTGTTCGTTAGCTTTTGCATGTTTTCTAATTTTAATTCAAAACTACAACTATTTTTATAGTTACGCAACTATAAAAATAGTTATTTAACTATTTTTTACGTTTGAATTGTGTTTGAAGCGCTGTAAAGCCTCTCAAATTAGCCTGTAGAGCGTAATTGAGCCAAATGTTTTTTAACACATAGAAACATAGATTTTGAATTTACAATTTGAGAAGCTTTTAGAAAATCATGATTTTTTCACATAGTTGTGTGATTTATTATAAGTGAAACTTTTTTTTAAGCTTTGCTAACTATGTCTCTATGTGCTAAAATTAATCGTAGCAAACGGTTTTAGTTTAGTCTTGTAAAAAGTCTTTTTCTATGTCTCTATGTGTTAAAATTAAAGCACGCAAAAGCCTCAATTTAGTATTATTAAATTGAAAATGCGTTTATTGTAATTGGAATGAGTAGTTAAGAAACCTTTTCGTCAATCAAAGCTTTCTTGATCCACAGACAACAAAGAGTAGCGATGATTCCGATGGAAGCCATGAAAAACCAGTTTATTTGATAGCCCAGTCTGGCAATAATTTCAAAACCAATTTTGGAACTCATAATATGTGCCAAGCTGAAACTCATGGTATAAAGCGCCATATAGCGGCCTTCTTGACCATGCGGTGCACGACTCAAAGCAAAAGCATTAGAGAAAGGAAAGGTTAAGATTTCCCCAATAGAGATGCAAATCATACTAATTACCAGTATTCCGGCCCAAACATTAATAAGTAACATGAAGAAACTTAAAGACATTACAAGTGAACCCAGTAAGATGATTTTTATTTTGGGGAAACTTTTTCGCTCCATAAAACCGACTATTGGCATTTCAAAAGCAAAAATCATAAGTCCGTTTAACGTCATTAATAAACCGGTTTGGAATTCGGTTAAACTAAATTTTTCGTTATGATATAAAGGTAAAGTGGTAAAAAGCTGAAAGAAAATCATGCCTGTTACAAAGCTTACAAATAAGAAAACCCAAAAGATCTTATCATGAAAAACAGATTTTATGGCCACAGGACTTTCAGTTTTGTCGTTATGTGGAACTTTTTTCTTTTCTTTTACCAATAAAGCAAAAATCAATATGGCAACAATACAAGACGCTCCATCAACCCAGAACAAACCTGAATAACCGATTCCCATAATGATCAAACCACCTAAAGCAGGTCCGGCTGCAAAGCCAAGATTTACGGCTAAACGAACCAGTGTTAAGGCTCGGGTTCTGTTTTCCGGTTTTGCGTAAGCGCTTAAAGAAACAAACATGGCAGGTCTGAACATATCTGCAATAACCATTAGAAGAAACATGGAAGCGCAGAGTGCCCAGAAAGTGGTTACATATTGAATAAAGAAGAGTGATACTCCACTAGTGAATAAACTAAAAATCATGATTTTATAAAACCCAATTTTGTCGGATAATTTTCCTCCCAGCCAAGATCCTAACATAGACCCTAAACCAAATGAAACCATAATCCAACCTACCTGATTGTATGAAAAATGCAGGTCCTCTTTTAAGTACTTTGATAAAAAGGGAAGCACCATAGTACCGGCACGATTAATAAAAGTGACTAGTGTAAGTATCCAAATTTCTCTTGAAAATCCTTTAAAATTATTGATGTAGTGGGTAAAAGCAGTTTTGAGCATTGTAAATTGGTTATTTACAACAAAGTTAGAAAACTTTGTAACGTAGAGCGGTTGCTGCTTTGTTACTTTTAAACTATTTTTGCATAAAATTTTAAAGATGAAAAAATATATTGCATTTGTTTTGTTGTTGACCTGTGCTTTAGGTTTTAGCCAAAAGAAATTTAAGCAGAGCGATGCTGAAAAATTTCAGAAGAAAATTAATTCAGAATACGCTGATGCTAAGACAAGTCCGTTAATGGCGGAGGATCTTAAAACTTTTAAAGCTTTAGATTTTTATCCAATAAATCAAGCCTTTTTTGTCAATGCTGTTTTTGAAAAAGCAGTAAATGAAAAGGTTTTTGAAATGAAAACCACCGGAACAAGAACACCAAAATATATTAAGTACGGAACAGTTACTTTTAAGATAAATGGAGTTGACTGTCAATTGAATGTGTATCGAAATATAGAACTCTCTAAAAATCCCGAGTATAAAAATCATTTATTCTTGCCATTTTCAGATTTAACATGCGGCAAAGAAAGTTATATAGGAGGAAGATATATTGACTTAGAAATTCCCAAAGGCAATACAATTGCTATCGATTTCAATCAGGCCTACAATCCGTATTGTGCCTATAATCACAAATATTCTTGCCCGATTGTTCCGTTGGAGAATGATTTGAAGGTTGAAATTAAAGCAGGTGTGAAAACCTTTCACTAATGAAATTCTTCAATTTTCATACGCATCAGTTTACCAATCAATCTGATATACTAGAATTGGTCAATCAGTATCCACAAGAATTTGATGATAGCATTCCGTTTTATTCCATTGGAATTCATCCTTGGTACATTGCGGAAGACAAATTAGAAAGCGATCTGAAAATTGTTGAAGAAAAATTGTTGAAGAAAAATTGTCTGGCTGTCGGGGAGTGTGGTTTAGACAAACGTACAGAAGTTCCGTTGGACTTGCAGATAACAGTTTTTGAAAAACAATTGATTCTTGCAGAAAAATACAGAAAACCGGTCGTAATTCATTGTGTAGCTGCTTTTCAGGAAGTGATCGCAATAAAAAAAAGAATGAAAATCACTGTTCCGATGATTGTACATGGTTTTTCGAAAAACAGTCAGATCGCGAACCAACTTGTTAAAGAAGGATTTTATATTTCGTTTGGAAAGTACCTACTCAGAAATCCTGAATTAAAAACGGTTTTCCAACAAGTCCCAAACGATCGTTTTTTCCTGGAAACAGACACTACTCAGGAAACAATTCAGGAAGTATATACGCTTGCATCAGCATACAAGAATTTAAACAGTAAGGAACTGGAAGCAATCATTTCAAACAACTATAAAGCGGTCTTCCAAAAAACCTGAAACCTAAAACCTGAAACCTAAAACCTGAAACTTGAAACCTGAAACAAAAGAAACCTGAAACAAAAGAAACAAAAGAAACAAAAGAAACAAAAGATATTAATTTTTTAAACAATACAGATAATATGGCAGAGTGGACAGAAAGAGCCGAGCTTTTATTTACCAAAGAAGGATTAGAAAACTTGCAAAACTCCAATGTTTTGGTAGTTGGCTTAGGTGGTGTGGGATCATTTGCAGCTGAGTTTTTGGCCAGAGCAGGAGTAGGGAGTATGACCATTGTGGATGGCGATGTAGTAGATATCACCAATATAAACAGACAATTACCGGCTTTGCATTCTACAGTTGGTGAACCAAAAATCAAGATCGTCGGAGACCGTTTGATGGATATTAATCCGGAATTAAAACTGACGCGAGTTCAGGAATTTTTATCCCCTGAGCGTGCTTTTGAAATTGTTACTCCTGAATTTGACTACGTTCTGGACTGTATTGACAGTATTACTCCGAAGTTAAATTTAATATTTGCTGCAAAACGAAAAAGAGTAAAAATCATTAGTAGTATGGGTGCTGGCGGAAAAATGTTAGCTTCGAAAGTAAAAGTTACTGATATTTCTAAAACGATAAATTGCTATTTTTCTAAAACAATTCGCAAGCGTTTGAAAGAAGCAAAAATCAATAAATTGAAAGTCGTTTTTTCTTCAGAAATTCAAGACGAGAAAAGTTTGAAATTAACAGACGGAAAAAACTTCAAGAAATCATTCTACGGAACCAACAGTTATATGCCCGGTTTATTTGGTCTTCATGCTGCCGAGACGGTGATTAGATATTTGCTTACTAAAGTTTAGTCGCAGTTTACAGTCGCAGTTTGCAGACACAGTTTACAGACACAGTTTACAGACACAGTTTACAGTCACAGTTTACAGACACAGTTTACAGTCACAGTTTACAGTCACAGTTTACAGTCACAGTTTACAGACACAGTTTACAGACACAGTTTACAGACACAGTTTACAGACACAGTTTACAGACACAGTTTACAGACACAGTTTACAGACACAGTTTACAGACACAGTTTACAGACACAGTTAAAAAAACTCAGAAGCTTAGCAGCTCAGAACCTCAGAGACTTAAAAAAAAATGATAAAAACAGTAATTTTTGATATGGACGGCGTTATTGTCGATACAGAACCCGTTCACCGTTATGCTTATTACAAACAATTTTCTGAGCTCGATATTGAGGTTTCAGAAGAAATGTACACTTCGTTTACCGGATTTTCGACACGAAATACGTTTCAAACTTTAAAAGGACATTTTCCCGCTATAGAACTGGAAGTAGAGGATTTGATTCAAAGAAAAAGAACAATTTTCAACGATGCTTTCGATACTAAAGAAGATTTGTATTTGTTGGAGGGTGTGGAAGATTTGATCAAAGATTTATATGCGAGCGGAATCCAGTTAATTTTAGCATCTTCTGCATCGAAAGTAACCATTGAGCGTGTTTTTAGCCGATTTAACTTGCATCAGTATTTTACGGATCTTGTGAGTGGGGAAGACTTCCCGCAATCAAAGCCCAATCCGGCTATTTTTTTGCATGCGGCCTCTCTTTCAAAAGCGCCGAAAGAGAACTGTATCGTGATTGAAGACAGCACTAATGGTGTGCTGGCTGCCAAAGGAGCAGGCATCTTTTGTGTAGGTTACAACAGCCCTCATTCTAAAATGCAGGATTTGTCAGCTTCGGATTTAATTATCAACGACTTCAAGGAATTAAATGCTGAAAAAATATCGCAATTAGGCGCTTGAATTATGTAAAATTTAACATTTGTTAGCTGATTGAATTGTAAATTTGAATAAAACAAATAAACCTAAAACAATGAAAAAACTACTTATTGCATTAGCCCTTTTTATGGCTCCTTTTGCTTCAGAAGCACAGGTTAGAACACCACAGGCAAGTCCAAAAGCTTATATCAAACAAACGGTTGGTTTAACCGATGTTGAGGTTACCTATTCAAGACCCGGAGCGAGAGGTAGAGCTGTATTTGGAAATTTAGTTCCGTTTGGAAAATTGTGGAGAACTGGTGCTAATGAAAATACGATCATTAACTTCGGCGATGATGTTGTAATTGATGGTAAAACATTAAAAAAAGGGAAATATGCAATTTATACGATTCCAAAAATAGAAAGCTGGGAAGTGATTTTCTATCTTTCTACTGACAACTGGGGATTGCCTGAAAATTGGAACGATGCTTATGTTGCTTTAAGAACGACAGTGAAAGAAGATGCTTTGCCAAAACCGGTTGAAACTTTTACAATTGGTATTAATGGTTTAGATCCTAATTTCGGTTTTCTGGAAATTGCATGGGAAAACTCACATGTTGCTTTAAAATTTGAAGTTCCAACTGCAAAAACAGCTACAGCAAGTATCGAGAAAGTATTAGCAGGACCATCATCAGGTGATTACTTTGATGCAGCACAATATACATTTCAGTCAAACGGAAATATTGCCGATGCCAGAACTTATGTGGACAAATCATTGGACATGAGTGCTGAAAAACCATATTACATTTTAAGATTAAAATCACTAATTCAGGCCAAACAAGGCGATAAAAAAGGAGCAATTGAAACTGCAAAAGCTTCTTTAGCAGCTGCTGAAACAGCCAAGAATCAGGATTACGTAAAAATGAACAAAGACAGCATCACGGAGTGGAGCAGATAAAAAAAGATTCTTTGAATCTTTTTAAAATTTCAAAATATTTAAAATTCCAAATTCCAAATTTAGTGGGATTTGGGATTTTTTTTTGTGGTTTAAATTGCTTTGCAATATGATTTTTTGGTGTGCTCTTTCTCTTTGGTTGAAAGGATTAGCTAATAGTGTTTTATTTTTAGTCACGCATTTTTTCTTGCAACCTTGTCATTTCGAAGAATGAGAAATCGCACTAGCTGCTCCGTTTCTATTTTTTACAATTTTGTCATCCTGAGGAACGAAATAATTCCGTAAAGTGAAGCTCAACGGTATCGATTTAGCAAACGTAGATTTTTCGTTTCTCAGGATGATAAACTGTACGGAGTTTCTATTTTCCGCAATTTTGTCATACTGAGGAACGAAGTATCTTCACAAGTAACTCCGTAAAGTAAAGCTCAACTGTATCGATTCTGCAAACGTAGATCCTTCGTTCCTCAGGATGACAAACTGTACGGAGTTTCTTGTGTGATTTCTCATTCTTCGAAATGACAAAAAGTGAGTGGTAAGCTCGTAAAAAGGTAAAACTTTAAAGAAAAATCAGGAATAAACTTTACGATCCTGGAAAGCCTTAAATCGAAGATGAGGCTTAGTATATCGGAACCTGAATGAAACCTGAAACCTGAAACCTGAAACCTGAAACCTGAAACCTGAAACCTGAAACCTGAAACCTGAAACCTGAAACCTGAAACCTGAAACAAAAGAAACAAAAAAACAAAAAATCCCCCTCCCTTTTAAGTTTAGTTCAAGCTAGGCGATTCAGGAATTTTTACAGTTTTCTTTTTCTTAATAATCAGCAGATAAAAAGTAATCCCGCCCAAAATGACAAGCAAGGCAATCTGAAGTTGTCCAAGACTATTATTACCGCTATGCATGGCATTCGCGGCTTTTAATTTTTCCTTTCCTTCTGTAATTTGAATTTGAGAGAGTAATTCTAACGTTTTTAAAGCTTCATCGCTTGCTTTTGAAATCTGAATCCAGTTTTTAGCTTGAGATTGTTTATGGATGGTCTCGCATGAATTTAGAAAGGCTTGAAAATAAGTTTTCTCTTTGGGTGTTAGAACTGTTTTGGCATATAGATCATCTATGGTGTGGATAATCTTTAAGGTACTTGCGATTTCATTCTTTTTGATAGTATCGCTGAGGTTTAATTTTTCGGCTTCTGTTTTTATAAAATGAAGCTCTTTGGAGTATTGAAAAATATAATGCGCTACTACTAAACGATCTTTGTAAATCGCATTAATGTTTTCGTTAACATTTTTGGAGTTTAGTAAGGTGTTGAAATTACTCAAAATAATAAGAAGCATGACAATAAGCAGAATGAAAGCCGCTTTGGTTTTGTTGCTGTATTTTTTTAAGTCTTTCATAATGTCGTTTTTGGAATGGTTAGTTTTTCAAAGATAGAGATTTTGAGGTTGAAAAATAACCTTGAAATTAAGGAGTAGTTTGATTTCTAGTCTGAGCCGTACATTATATTCAGTTTAACTAAACTTTCCTTTCACTATTCTCTACAAATTGTACAACGAGACTACCTATGATTTTTTATTTTTTTCTAGCTTTTTCAATCATATTTCCTGCATAAATAAAAAATACGCCTAAAAGTAACTGGCAAAGAAATAAAGTCTGGTTTTTAGATCTGACCGTTTCGAATTTTAATTCTGTCTTTCCGTCTATGTCAATTTGAAAAATTTCGGGATTTAAATTATTTAGATCCCACTTCTTAATCCACACAACGACCTTTTTTGAACTTTCTAAATAGGATCCTATTTTATCAGATTCATTATAACCATTAAACAATGGATTAGAAGAGCCTTCTGATAAAATAAACTGATTGTCAAATTCATTTAATGAAAAAGTCAAAGTTGTTTGCCTGCTTTTAATTTCACGCCCGGATTTCTTTTCATTTGAAATAATTCCTGATGTAACGTTTGATGACTTGACTGTTCCTTCAAGCGGCATCAGGAAATTCTTTGGTAATAAAACGGTAGGTGCAAAAAAATACAAACTAAGTAGTATCGTAAACGTACCAATAATAGATAATCTGTTCTGATATAATAGTTTAATTTTTGACAACATAAGTATCAGCTTATAACTCATTCAATTCAAGCTCATTTCTCTTAAAAACAAATAACTGCATCAATAAAGCCAAAACGATTGTCAAAATTGCCCCGATAAAGTTCAACCACAAATACCCTAATTTTTCCTGACCACTCGGATAAATATGAATCATGAAATAATAGATGATAAAAATGGTAATCTGACTGATAATAGCACTGTAAAACATGGCTTTTGCCTGAACATGACGCAAATAAAAACCAACCAGAAAGATTCCTAAAACCGTTCCGTAAAAAATAGAACCGATAATATTGACCAACTGAATGAGGTTTTCAAATAATGTTCCCACACAGGCAAAAAGTATGGCGATAATTCCCCAGAAAAGGGTGAAAAATTTGGTTGCATTCAGATAATGTTTCTCTGATTTTTCGGTTTTTAAGTTTCGTTTGTAAATGTCAATGGCGGTTGTTGAAGCCAATGCATTTAATCCCGAAGCGGTTGAAGACATGGCAGCCGAAAGTATTACGGCTAACAATAATCCGATAAGGCCTTTTGGCAGATAGTGAAGAATAAAATGAAAAAACACATAATCTTTATCATTCGTTTCACTGTTGCTGTCTGCCTTAGAAATGATTTCTTTGGCACGGTCACGTAAGTCTTTTTCCTTATTGGATAAAGCAACCAACTCTTTTCGCAGAATCGGGTTATCATAATCCTGATTCAACTGATCGATGTATAATAGATTGATTACTTTTTTATCCTCAGAAAGCGTGTTTAATTTTTTCTCTAAGGTATGATACTCTTCTTTGAATGCCGATTTCTCGATTACAATTTTATTGTTTGGATTAAAATTTAACGGAACGGGATTAAATTGAAAAAATACAAAAACCATAATTCCCGTAAGCAGGATAAAGAATTGCATAGGTACTTTTAAAAGCCCGTTCATTATTAATCCCATCTGACTTTCGCGAACTGATTTTCCGGATAGATAACGCCCCACCTGAGACTGATCTGTTCCAAAATAAGCAAGTGCAAGGAAAAAACCTCCTGTAATCCCGCTCCAGAACGTATATTTTTCTTCGGGATTAAAAGAGAAATCTACAATATTCATTTTGTCATTTGCTCCGGCAATATGCATGGCGCTGGAGAACGTCATATCATTTGGCAGGTAATGTAAAATCAGGAAAAAGGTGATAAACATTCCGGTCATAATGACGAACATCTGTTGTTTTTGAGTTACGTTTACCGCTTTTGTACCTCCGGAAAACGTATAAATAATTACCAGCAAACCAATGATAACATTCATAAAGGTCAGGTTCCAGCCTAAAAGAGCCGATAAGATAATTGCCGGTGCGTAAATGGTTAATCCGGTTCCTAAGCCTCTTTGAACTAGGAAAAGAATTGCGGCTAAAGATCTGGTTTTAAGGTCGAATCGTTTTTCCAAAAACTCGTAGGCAGTATAAACTTTTGCTTTATGATACAGCGGAATAAAAGTCACACAAATGACAATCATGGCAATTGGCAATCCAAAATAAAACTGTACAAAACCCATTCCGTCATGATAAGCTTGTCCGGGTGTTGACAAGAAAGTGATGGCGCTTGCCTGAGTTGCCATTACAGAAAGTCCGACGGTATACCAAGGTGTTTCATTGTTGCCAAGAATAAAATCCTCGACATTTTTACTTCCTTTGGTTTTCCAAGAGCCGTATCCAACAATAAATAAAAGTGTAACAATTAGAACGATCCAATCAAATAGTTGCATAGGTTATGAGTATAATTGCATGATTAAGAGAAAAATCAGAATGTAAATGGCATTGGCCACCAAAACGTAGGTGTAGCTTTTTTTCCATTTTTTTGTTTTTTTATCTTCCATTTTTGAAAATTTATTGCTTTAATTGCTGTTTAGGAGCTTCAATAGGTTGTTTCAATGAGATAATATTCGAAAGCAAACGATATGCTCCCGCAACACCTTCAGGTAATTCTCTAAAAAAGCTTAAACCGGTGTAAATGTAATATCCTTTTCCATATGGTGCCACTAATAAGGCTCCATTTTTAGCAGACTCTCCTTTATCATGTGAGGATAAAATAGGAGTGAAGGCAGGGTCATATTGATCCGGATAATAGAGACCCTGTTCTTGTGTCCAGCCTTCAAAATCTTTAGTGCTGATTTTATTTGGGGTGTTTAAAACAGGGTGATTGGGCGCCAAAAATGTGATTTTTGCGTTTTCTTCTGTTACACGGTCATTTGATATTTTCAATGGGTACGGTGCAAGTTGATCGGTTACTAGTCTGCCGTACGTATTGTATTGCACAATCATATTTTTACCGCTTTTCACAAAGTCAAAGAGTACTTTTTGCTTGTTGGCTAGAGCATTGACTGTATTATAAGCACGAACTCCGGTAATCACCGTATTAAAAGAATCTAATTTTTCAGGTGTAATTTCCTCAGGTTTCAAAAGAGTTACTTTATAACCCATTTGTGTAAGGCTTTCAGGTACCTCATCACCCGCTCCCATAATGTATCCAATGGCATCTCCCGAAGTTTTTAATTCAATACGGATGCATTTTGACTCCGCTGACTTCAGGATCATTTGTTTGGTAATATGACTGTAATCGATGATTGTTATGCTTTTGTCAAAACGTTCTTTATCTATAGTAATGACGCTTTTTGCAATGGCTTCTTCGGGTTGAACGGGTGGTGTCACTTCAAAATAAAAGGTCTGTTCCATTCCCTTTTTTTCTAAGGAAAATGAAATTTGGTTTGGCGAAATCAACCAGCCTTTTCCTAATTCTAATTGCACGTTTCCTTTTATGTTGTCTTTTCCGGCACGAACTTTTACCGGAACCAATTTGCTTTTGGTATCCTTAAAAATCAGCACTTTTTCTACGATTGAAGTGGTTGCTTCAGGTACAATATCCAGAAAATTGTACATTTCACCTTTTACACCGTCATTGTATTTGTAAATAACAGTACGCTCAAACGGAATCTCAACACCACTAATTTTTACATTAAAAAGAACTTTTACTTCTCTTATAATATCAGGAATTCCAATATTTTCCTGATTGGATACGGTATAGATTCCTTCTGAAGCTTTTTCTTTTAGCCAATACGGTTGGGTATACTCGATTGTAGCAGGAAGTTGAGTTTGCAGGCTTATTTTTTGATCGTTGTTATTTTTTAGAACCGTGTTTTGAACCGTAGTTTTATGTTCCGGTAAAGTGGTTACACTTGTCAGTACCATTTCTACAGCAGATCGGTTAATCGCTTCAAGACTTAGTTTAACAATACTTCCCGGAGTAGCTTCCTGTTCGCTTGCAGCTGCTTCCAGATATAAACCGGCAGAAGACGCAATAATATTTTTTATGGCAGCAGATTTTACACTTTTCCAATGTTCATCTTCTAATGATTCAATCATCGTGTACGCTTTTACCAAATCCGGTATACTTGCCGACGGGTTGCTGAAATTGTAGTTGGTTATAATTTTAGAAATCAGTTCACCGATAGGTTTTCCGTTTTTAACGCGATTCCAGCTGGTGTCAATTCCTTCAAACAATACATTCGGATCTTTGGGAGCTTCTCCGTTAATCAGTTCTAAATATTCGGTTTCATTTCCGCGAACTCCTGTACTTCCAAATCCTTGTGATTGATGGCGGCTGCGACTTAAGGCCGCAATTTCCTGATTTGATTTACCAATTCCGGTATAATAAACACCAGTTTCTAAGGTTGCAAATTTAGATTTATTGGCCGCTTCAAAATTTTCCTGACTTCCATAAAACCACCATGAAGTATTAAAGTATTGGCGTTTTACCTGCCAAGGCTTAACATATTTTAGTTGTTCAGGATATATTTTAGGATCATTTGTCAATTTAAAACTTTCAACACTTAACATAGCAGACGAAGTATGATGCCCATGCGTTGAACCGGGTGTACGGTGATCAAATCGATTGATAATTACATCCGGCTGGAATTTTCTGATCGTCCAGATAACATCGGCCAAAACCTTGTCTTTGTCCCAAATATGCAAAGTTTCCTCTGGATTTTTTGAGTAGCCAAAGTCATTCGCTCTGGAGAAAAATTGTTCTCCACCATCTACTTTTCTTGCTTCAATTAATTCCTGAGTTCGTATAACACCTAATAATTCACGCAATTGAGGACCAATTAAATTCTGACCTCCATCACCACGAGTTAAAGACAAATATCCGGTTCTGGCATTCATTTCATTAGCGAAATAAGAGATCAGACGGGTGTTTTCGTCATCAGGATGTGCAGCCAGATACAATACAGATCCCAGAAAGTTTAATTTCTTGATTTGATTGTAAATTTCTACGGCATTTGGTTTCTGTGGTTGTTGTGCAAAAGAAATGGAAGTTCCGACTAAAAAAAGAAGAAGAATTTGTATCTGTATTTTTCGCATGGTTGGTTTAGGTGTTTTTTGAAAGAAGTTCAAAAATACTAATTATATTATTGAAGATAGTGCAAATGAAATGTTAACGGTTGATTTTTTTGCTATTAAAACAGACAAAAAGAGAGTATCAGGATCCTGATACTCTCTTTTTATTTAGGAAAGAATTACCTTCTTCCCGGGCGGTAAGGACCATCATGTCTGCGATCGTGATCGTGGTCATCATCATCGTCGTCATCGTCATCATCTCTGTCACGTTTCTTATAATGTTTATCATAGTTTTTGTGATTTCTGTGATTATCATTATAACCGTAAACCGGTCTTGGTCTGCAACTTCTTTGTGGCGCTCCGTGATATCCTTTATAATATCTTACTTTGTGTCTGTTAAAGTAGGTGTAAGGAGTTCTACCGTGATAATCTGTTAATACTACTTTATACCCGTCGTATAAATCGTAGTTGCGATATTGTCTTGGTAAACGGTTTACTCTTGACCATCTTCCTCCTCCATAACAAATAAATTGCGAGGCTCTTACATCATAATAAGCTTCTATGTCGGGTAAGTAATAGTACTCTGTTTGTTCATAACCTGCAGGGCCCCATGCTGGTGGAGATCCTATGTTAACATTTACAGATACCTGGGCTTGCGTGGCGTTTGCAACCAAAAGTAATAATCCTGCGATTGCTATTTTAACTGTTTTCATTTTTTTAGTTTTTTGTTAATTTTAACTCTAATAGGCAATATTCATATACTGTGCCAAAAATAAAAACAAAATGCATTTTAACCGATAAATGATGCTTTTAATCGATATTATTTTGTTAATGATTTGTAAAGTGTTTGATTTTTAAAGTGTTGCGAATTTAAAAAAAATATAAAAAAAAGTTCAACGCAAAGCAAAATACAAAATAAGAGCTTGCAGCTTATTTATACTTTACAATTCTTGGTTTGGCGAGTTCAAAACTCTGTAAACCACCATAATCAGTGGTTTCAAAGGTGTTGGTTTTGAATAGATTATCGCCTTGCATCGGGATAGTAGGGTAGTAGGATAGTGATAATTGAAAGGAACTGAAAACCAAATAGTCATTGCTAATCAATAAACCTATAGTCAATTTAGAGTACGCTTTATTTTTAAACATGGCGTCATTCTGGCTTCCGAGCACACCTATGGCGTAATTAAAAAACGGATTCAGACGAAAACCCAAAAGTTCATAAGGAGAATAGGTTTGGGTTTGCAGTGCCAAAACCATTTTACTTGTTCCGTAGAGTGGCGCATTGAAGCCTGCTAATCCATTTTGTTCATTTAAATTTAAGCGATCTCCCATACTGTCTGCCCGATTGATTCCCAATATTAATTGTGGATTAACAAATTGCCTTAATTTCCAATTTCCAATACTGTATAATTTTGTAAAGTAGTTGGACTCGAGCAATATTGAGGTTTGATAGGTTTTAGATTGATGAAAGTAAGTACCGGCCTCAAAATTCATACTTAAAAAACCCAATCTGTAATAATTACCAAAAGAAAATTGAGCACCGAGATAAGGGCGCCAAATGGTGTTTTTGTATTGATAACCGAAGGTGATACCATAAATTCGCCCAATAGGAATGTCTTCTGTCCGTCCATTTCTAAAGATATAACTGTCCTTAACGAATTTTCGGGTGTTAAATCCAATTCCGCCTAAAAATAGTTTTTCATTAGAATAAAAATTAATAGAGTCGTATTCAATAGTTGGACTTTCTTTGTAATCGATATTAAGGAAACGTGTAGAGACAATCAGATTGGTTATTCCATGATGTTCATCTTCAAAAACTTTTGAAGCATTTCCGACCCAAAAATCCTGAAAACGGTATTTAAAGGGCTGAAATGCAAATTTTAAATCCGGCCCCTGCAAACTGTCTTTTTTATAACTTTCACCTAAGTAAACACCGCCAGCCCATTTGGTTAAAGGGGAATAGAAAGCACGTTCCATATCAATGCTTTTGTTATAGTTATTGTCAAAGTCTATATTGTATTTCAGTACAGTGCTGACAAAAGTGCGTGCAATATTAGGTATAGTATAGGTTCCATCATGCCCATCTGCACCATCGGCAAAACGATTTGTGAACTTGTAATCTAATTGCTGCCCCGTTCCGAAGAAGTCCTTTTCTTTTAATCCAATACCAACCCGACTGCTCGAAATTGAAAATCTCGGAATAGTACTCCACGAATCTAAAACGCGGATGGTAACATCGATAGAATCTGATGCTTTGCCGGCTAATTTGTTTGAAATTTTCACAGCAGTTACATACCGTTGCGATCGTATGATACGTTCCGATTCCTGCATTTTATAGGAATCATAAGGCGCATTCCTTCTTAATAACAATAAATTGTAAATGGCTATTTTTTTTGTTTTTAAATGGAGCCTGTTACCGGTTCTTTCCCCCCAATTCCGGGGCATAGCAGTGGTGTCTGAAACAGAATGTCCAAAGGGATCTAAAGTAACAATTGTTATTTTTCGAATGATTTTACCATTGTAATCAGTGGTGTCTTTTTCTACCGGTTCCGTTTCTTTTTTTCGGGGTTTGCTGGTTCTGAAAAAGAGTTTGTGTAACGTTTTGGTAAATTTGTTTTTTTTAGAATAGTTTCGAATTTTGGTATATATTTCGGTACTGTCTTTTTTTTGTTTCGTATCCTGCGCGCAGAGGCTTTGCAGGCTAAAACAAAGGAGTAAGACAATAACTATTTTTATTTTTCGAAACATTCAGATCTATTTGATAGCTTAAGATGATTTTTAAATGAAATATAAGCTAAATATTATTCATATTTTGTATCGATTATAATTTAGTTTTCAATCTTTGCTTTTTTAATTCTCCAGATAAATCTTTTCGGCATGTGATTGCCCATTAAATATCCCCAGGGTTCCAGCGATTCGATTCTGTCAAAAATAATTTTTAAAATGGCCAAAAGCGGTATTGCCAGGAACATGCCTGAAATTCCGGCTGCCACGCCTCCCACTATAATTCCCATGATAGAGACGAACGCATTAATTTCTACCTTAGAATTGATAATTAAAGGCACGAGTACATTATTGTCAATTAACTGAACAATTAGATTTACAATCAAAATACCCAGTATTATGGATGTTTCTGCTGAGCCGGTAAGTGAGGCTAAGATCGTTATTATTCCTGCGGCTGTGATTCCAATATAAGGTATAAGATTTAAAAGGCCGGTTATTAGTCCCAGTAGTATAAAATATTTCACACCAATAATCCAAAGACCTAAGCTGGTTAAAACAGAAACAACGATCATTTCTAAAATTAAACTTACGATATAATTATTGATCGAAACTTTTATCTGAGTCAAGATGTCTTTTAGTACGGAATGGTTGTCTCTGTCGATTAGTTTGGCCAGAAAGAGTATAAAATGATCTTTATACAGTAAAAATAAGAAGGTGTAAATCGGTATAATGGTACAATCTAAAAGGAGATCGCTTAGTGAGATTATAGCAGAGCCCAAAGTTGCATTTCCATTGGCAACAGAGTCTTTCGTCACATTCGTAATGTACTTTTTCTGCTCCCCAATGCTAACATTAAAATTGTCTTTTATAAATTTATGAATGTCAGTAATAAATGCACTTGCGTTCTTTTTGATCGTCTCGAAATCATTTGCCATATCCGTGACTTCATAAGAAATGAAAATGAAAATTCCGGCAACAAATAAAGCAAAAAGCAACACACAGAGTAAAGCAGCGAGATATCTTGGAAATTTGAATTTGGTGTTTAAAAGTGTAAATACCGGAAGTAACAGTACTGAAAACAGAAATGCCATTAATACAGGAGTAATTACATCTTTTCCAATGCAAAAAATAAAGGCAAAAGACAGCAGACTTACCAGTATAAGGGGAAGTTTAGCATAAAATGGCAATTGTACAGGTTCCGTCATTTTTTGAGATTTAAATAAAACTAAAAAGTTTGCTTAACAAATATTATACTTTATTCTAATACTATTGTTTTAGCTTTTCTTCTTTAGATTATAAAATTCCCATTCAATTATTATGTGATTAAGTTAAAATGTTTTTTCACGCAGATTAAGCGGATTCTGCGGATTTTTTTATTTTTATCTGCTTAAATCTGCGTGAGACTTTTTTTTATCCTTAACGTAATGATATTGTGCTTCAGATAGAGGTAAAAGGTTGAGAGGTGTATTAGCTTTAGTCGGAAGAATCGGGGTATAATTCGGCTAAAGCCCTTAAATCTTGAACTAATTGCATTCCTCCAGCTGAAGCAGGAGGCTATTCAAAATAATGCTTTTGCAAATAGTTTAATTTTTGCTAGAAATTTAAATTATTATAATTCAGAGATGAGGAAAGATGGTTAAAAAAGTGCCACGAAGATTTAAGCAGATCAAAATAAAAAAATCCGCAAAATCTGCGGAATCTGCGTGAAAAAACAGCTTAACTCAATGATATTTAACTAAAGCGGGAAGCTATTCAAAATGATGTTTTAACAAATCTTTTAATTTTTAGGTATAAGAGAACCAGTAATTTGAATTAATTAATCAAAAAACTCTTTCTCTTCGTAATGAACCGGCATGATTGAAATTCCTTTTTGTAGTAGTAAGTTGTTTGGGAAAATAATTTTCTCGCCCTCTTTGGTTTTTAAATTCACATGGAAGGCACTAATATCCTCAATTTCGGCCTCGATCGGGAAATCTTTATCGTGAATTTTTATAGTGTCACCAATTCTAAAAGGGAATGAAAAGAACAAAATCATCCCTGAAGTAATATTGCTCAGTATAGACCATTGCGCAAACATAGCGACACCAATTACAGTGGCAATTGAAGATACAGTGATAAAAATGTCTTTCGTATCAACGCCCCAAATTACAATCAGACTGATGATCACTAATATATTCATTAACAAATGAATGTATTTGATCACCAAATTTGTCCGATGCTCTAATAATTGACTGGAACTGGCATAACGACGGATTAATTTGGCAATAATCATTCTTAAACTAATCAGTGTAAAAAGGAGAATTCCCGTCGTTATAATTTCCTGGCTATACTCTTTAAAAGTAAACATAATCTTATTTTTTAATCTAAAGTACTCAAATATTCATAAACTTTAGCAGTTGGAAGTCCCATTACATTGGTATAAGAACCTTCAACCTTAGCAACAGCCATAAAACCAAACCATTCCTGGATACCGTAAGCACCGGCCTTGTCGTAAGGTTTGTAATTGGCGATATAATACAAAATAGCTTCGTCAGACAAATCTTTGAAAGTAACTTTGGTAACATCATTTATTACAGTAGAAGCAGTGTTGGTCTTAAAACAAACTGAAGTAAAAACTTCATGTGTGTCGTTTGACATTGATTTTATCATTTCAAAGGCTTCTGCTGCATCTTTAGGTTTTCCTAATGCTTTGTTCTGATGCCAGACAATAGTATCGCTGGTCACTAAAATTTCATTCGGCTGTAGTTCACCCTCAAAAGCATTTGCTTTTAGTACTGCTAAATAATCCGTTATTTCAACGGCTTTTAATTCGGGAGGATAGATTTCTTCTACATCCTTTAATCTAATTTCAAAGTCTAAATCCAGATCTTTGAAAAACTGCTGTCTTCTTGGAGATCCCGAAGCCAGAATCAGCGTGTATTTTTTTAGTTTTTCTTTAAGCATTGTATTTAATATTTACGGCAATGACTATAATTGATAAAATCCCAAAAAGCAAAATCAACTTTAAAACGGTACTTAAATGATGAAACTCCTTTTGCGATTTCGCCCCGACTATCTTGACAATAAAATACAAAAGAGGCGCCAAAACAAACGCAAAAGAATAAAAAGTAACGATAAAAAGATTGTTTTCTATAAAATATTTATTGATATAAAGTACCAATAAAATAAATGGAATAACAGCTAGCCCTAAAGCAATTTTTGCCGTTCTGGCACTTCCAATCGCGATTGGCAACGTATTCATTCCCTGATTGTAATCGCCGTTTACATCTTCGATATCCTTGATTATTTCACGAATAAAATTAATCATAAAAGCAAATAAAGCATAATCGATTAAGATAGAAAACAAACTTGCCATTTGTGCCTGATTATCCGTATTTGTAGCCGGAAAAATGTCAAAAACACCAATAATTACTACACTAAAAGCTAACAACAAGGCTACAATCAAATTGCCTAAAATCATGATTTGTTTTAAAGATGTAGCATAAAAATAGAGCAATGAAGCGATCAGAATAAAAATCGTAGCAAAAGTAGGCCTCATTATAACATTAGATAAATAAAAACCTATGGCAACACCACTAATAGTAAGGGCAATGTAAATGTTATAAGCAGCTGTCTCCGTTATCCCTTTACCCACCACAACATCATTTGGTTTATTAATGGTATCTGTGGCAACATCAAAAATATTATTGATTACATAACCCGCCGCCGCAATTAAAACAGTGCTTAAAACCAATAATCCGTATTGCCAGTCGGCCAAAGCCAGCGGAATATCCTGCTGTTCTAAAAATGCATACCGAAATAAAAGCTGCATAAAAGCAAGCATAAGTAGGTTCTGATATCGAATGAGCTTGAGGAACTTCATTTTTTTTAATGTAAATTGTAACTGAGACTTAATCTGTGACTAAAAACTGAGACTGAAAACTAATCATGTTTCCCGCTAAAATGCTCCATCCATTTCCCCTGAACTTTCATTACTTGCTCGATAACATCACGTGCAGCGCCTTTTCCGCCTTTTACATGAGAAATATAACGACAAATATTTTTGATCTCCGGGCTTGCATCTTGAGGTGAAGTAGGTAATCCCACCAATTGCATCACATGAAAATCCGGAATATCATCTCCCATATACAATACATTTTCCGGTTTGATGTTGTGTATATCCGTATATTCTTTGAATGTCGCTACTTTATCAGGCGTTCCTAAATAGATATCATTAATTCCTAAATTGCGCAAACGAATACGAACACCTTCATTGCTTCCTCCCGAAATAATGCAAACATTATAGCCGCTTTCTACTGCCGCTTTCATGGCGTAACCATCACGAATATTCATTGTGCGAAGCATTTCTCCTTCATTAGTTACAAAAACCGAACTGTCTGTAAGTACACCATCAACATCAAAAACAAAGGTGTTGATGTCATTCATTATTTCTTTATAATTTCTTGTCATTATTCTGTATAGATTGTGTTAATATAGTATAGATATTTTTTTGTTTTTCGTTGGTCAAATACGCTAAATGAGCCTCAATTGTGTTGGAGTCATTGCGTTTTGCAGGCCCCGTTTGAGCATCAATTGGATTTAGTGTTTTTACTTTTTCGGCAGTTTCCTGAATCAAAGGTTTTAAGATTGCAAAAGGGACTTGGTGTTCTTCACAAATTTCCTGTCCGATTTGATACAAATGATTGGTAAAATTATTGACAAAAACGGCTGAAACATGGAGCGCTTTTCGCTGTTCCGAATTAATTGGGTAAACCGCAGTTGAAATACTCTTGGCTACCGTCTCTAAAACGCGATAATCATAAGGGTTTTCTGCTTCCAAACAGATCGGAACGGTTGAAAAATCAACCTCTTTGGTTTTAGAAAAGGTTTGAAGCGGATAAAAAACACCATTTCTGTTCTTTACATCTAAAACAGCAAGTGAAGCGGTTCCCGAAGTATGAACGACAATTCGATTTTGAAACGGCAATTGTTTAGAAACCTCCGAAATAGCTTTATCCGAAACCGCAATGATATACAAATCGGCTTCTTTTAAGTCTTCAAAAGCACTTACAATTTTTTCAAAACCAATTAGAGAAGACAACGCTTCTTTTTTTCTGGAAAATACCTGCACAATCTCAACAAGGTCACTTTTAGTAAAAGCCTTTATCAAATGCTGGGCGACATTTCCCGAACCAATTACAGTTATTCGAATCATACCGCAAAATTAGCATTATTTTTTCTAAAGTTAATTGCTTTTAATTCGTTTGTCATTTGAAGAAAAATAAAGCGCACTTCTTTAATATTTTAGAAGAAAAGAGCAATTCATAGCACAGTTAAATTAGAATTTCGAAACTACTTTGTAAACCGTTTCCTTGCTGATTGTTCTATTTTAGGATCATCTAAAATCAAAGATCAGGTTCAATTTAGGAATGTTTTTTTTGAATTAACAGATTTAAGCAGTAGGAGGGAGTAATCTGATCTATTTTTTGGTTTTAATTAACAAATGACAAATATTGGAACTCAACATTTTTAAGTACTTTTGTCGCACTTTTATACAATGTAATTCCTCAAAAATGGATAAAAAAATATTCTCTTTTTTGTTTTCTACACGATTAATGGCTGTTCTTTTTTTAACATTTGCTTTGGCAATGGGTATCGGAACTTTTATCGAAAGTAAGTACAATACTGATACAGCCCGAATTTTAATTTACAATACCTGGTGGTTTGAAGCGATAATGGTCTTTTTTATGATCAATTTTATCGGAAACATCAAACGTTATCAACTATTAAGAAAGGAAAAGTGGGCTACTTTATTGCTTCATATTGCCTTTATTTTTATTCTTTTGGGTGCTTTTATAACCCGTTACATCAGTTATGAAGGGATGATGCCAATTCGCGAAGGAGCAGCAGAAAACCAAATTTACTCTGATAAAACATTTTTAACTGCCTTTGTAGACGGTGAACATAAAGGTGAAATGAAACGAAGAGTTTTTGAAGAAAAACTTTTGTTATCGCCCGTTACAAATAATGATTTTTCTATTTCAGGTAAATTTTCTGAAACTCCTTTTGAAATCACGTACGTAAAGTACATTATGGGCGCTAAAGAGGTGGTGAAACCAGATCCAAAAGGTACTTTATACCTTAAATTAGTCGAAGCCGGTTCGGGTGGACGTGAAGAGCATTTCCTGAAAGAAGGAGAAGTGCAGAACATTCACAATGTTTTGTTTGCTTTAAATAAACCAACCGAAGGTGCTATTAACATTAATACTACCGGTGAAAAATATACCATTCAGACGCCATTTGAAGGTAACTTTATGCGAATGGCGGATAAATTTCAAGGAAAAGTCACTAAAGATAACGTACAACCTTTGATGATGCGTTCTTTGTATAGCATTGGCGATATCAGAATTGTATTTCCGGATCCCGCTATGAAAGGGCGTATTACTTATGAATCGAATAATGATTACAAAGCAAAAGACCATCATGATGCTTTAGTCGTAAAAGTAAAAGCGGAAGGACAGGAAAAAGAAGTGATGCTTTTGGGCTCTAAAGGAAGTGTTGGAGAACCAAAAACCGTTAAGATTGGGAATATCGAATATTCCTTGTTTTATGGAAGTAAAGCTTATGTTTTGCCTTTCAAAGTAAAACTAAACGATTTTATTGCAACAAAATACCCGGGAACAGAAAAAAGTTATTCTGCTTTTAAAAGCAAGGTAACCGTTCAGGATTCTACAGATACATTTGATGCGGATATTTTTATGAATCACGTTTTAGATTATAGAGGCTACCGTTTCTTTCAGTCTTCTTTTAGTCCGGACGAAAAAGGAACTGTATTGTCTGTAAATCATGACTTTTGGGGAACTTCTATAACTTATTTGGGTTATTTTATGTTGTATTTCGGTTTAATGGTTATTATGTTTACTAAACACTCCCGTTTTGGAGATCTAAAACGCAAATTAGAGGTTGTGAAAAAGAAAAAAGAGAAACTAATTACCATTTTGGTTTTGCTGTTTAGTTTGAATGGTTTTGCACAAGAAGCGCCACACGTTCATACTCCGGGACATACCCACGAACATAATAAAAATGAAGATCCAAACAATCATGCCAATCACGTAACGGCTCCACCAAGTCAGAAACAACTAGATTCGTTATTGACGATTTATAAAGCACCGAAAGAACACGCTGCAAAATTTGGGCGTTTGATTATTCAGGATGCCGGTGGACGTATGAAACCAATCAATACTTTTTCATCTGAATTGCTTAGAAAAGTAAGTCATAGTGATAAGTATAACGGCATGAACTCAGATCAGGTATTTTTGTCTATGACACAGTACGCTCAGGTATGGATTCAGGTCCCTCTTATTTATATTAATACCAAAGATGATAGTATTCGTAAAATCATTGGTATTGACAGAAAAGCAAAGTTGGCTCCTTTTGTGAAGTTTTTTGATGAAAACGGAAACTACAAACTTTCTCCTTATTTAGATGCTGCCTATAAAGCCGCTAATCCGAATAGTTTTGAGAAGGACTTTATCGAGACAGATAAAAAGGTAAATTTAATGGAATCTGCTTTAAGCGGAAGTATTTTAAGAATTTTCCCGGTTCCAAATGATCCAAACAATAAATGGGTTTCTTTTTTAGAACGTGAAAGTGCCGGACTTAAAGGAATGGACTCGACTTATGTAAAACAAATTCTACCCTTATATTTCAGCGCCTTAAACAATGGTTCTATTTCTAAGGATTTTAGTACAGCCGATAATTTAGTAGAAAGCATCAACGGTTTTCAGAAGAAATTTGGTTCTAAAGTACGTCCTAGCGAAGAAAAAATCGATCTTGAAATTGCTTACAATACCTATGATATTTTACCAAAAATGCTTTATTGGTATTCTATGGCAGGAATTTTTATGCTGATTTTTACTTTATTGAGTATTTTCTTTAATAAAAAGTTTTTGCGCATAACCGTTAATGGTTTTCATATCTTAATAGGAGGAATATTTGCCTTGCATACCCTTGCTTTAATTGCACGTTGGTATATTTCGGGTCACGCACCTTGGAGTAATGCTTACGAAGCGATTGTATACGTAGCTTGGGCTACCATGTTCTTTGGATTGGCTTTTGATAGAAAATCAAAACTAACGGTAGCTTCAGCGGCTTTTGTAACCTCTATGATCTTTTTTGCCGCAGATGCAAACTGGATAGATCCGGAAATTGCCAATTTACAGCCCGTTCTTAACTCGTATTGGTTAATGATCCACGTAGCAGTAATTGTAGGAAGTTACGGTCCATTGGCATTAGGAATGATTTTAGGCTTTGTAGCTTTAGTTTTAATTTTCTTTACCAATGATAAGAACAAGGCCAAAATGAGCTTGAACATCAAAGAAATCAGCTATATCAACGAAATGTCATTGACTATTGGTTTGATTATGTTAACGATAGGAAACTTCCTTGGAGGACAATGGGCCAACGAAAGTTGGGGACGTTACTGGGGATGGGATCCAAAAGAAACTTGGGCTTTAATCTCGATTATGATCTACGGATTTGTAATTCACGCCAGATTTGTACCTGCATTAAGAGGAAAATGGTTCTTTAACCTAATGAGTATGTTTGCCTTTGTATCGATCTTATTCACCTACTACGGAGTAAACTTCCACTTAGTTGGTTTGCACTCGTACGCGAGCGGAGAAGCACATTCTCTAAGCTGGATTTGGTATTCTTTAGGAACCATTTCGGTAATTGGAGCTATAACATATCCAAAATATCGCAAGTATTACAAAAACAGTAAATAATAATAAAAAAGGTTCAACGCGAGTTGGACCTTTTTTATTTCTACTTCATCTGTCATTTCGAGCGAAGTCGAGAAATCGCACCAGAAACTCCGCACAGTTTGTCATCCTGAGGAACGAAGGATCTACGTTTGCTGAATCGATAGCGTTGAACTTCTCTCTACGGAATTACTTATGAAGATACTTCGTTCCTCAGTATGACAAAATTGTGGAAAATAGAAGCGAAGTCCTTAGTGTGATTTCTCATTCTTCGAAATGACAAAAAAAACAGAAGTACGATGTTAATATGGTTTTAAATTTTGCGCGTAACAATATTTAAGAAAATGTAGATACTGCTAAAATGAACTTACATTACCCCACAACTTCTGTCATTTCGAAGAATGAGAAATCACACAAGAAACTCCGCACAGTTTGTCATCCTGAGGAGGCGTAATCAAGCGAGAAACTCCGTCCAGTTTGTCATCCTGAGAAACGAAGGATCTACGTTTGCTGAATCGATAGCGTTGAGCTTCAGTTTATGGAAGAATTACTTGTGAAGATACTTCGTTCCTCAGTATGACAAAATTGTGGAAAATAGAAGTGGAGCAGCTAGTGTGATTTCTCATTCTTCGAAATGACAAAAAAACAGAAGTACGATGTTAATATGGTTTTAAATTTCGCGCGTAACAATATTTAAGAAAATGTAGATACTGCTAAAATGAACTTACATTACTTATATGGTTTAAAACTTAACATCAGGTATTTTTTATGAAATATAAAAACCGGCATTTTCGACATTGATAATGTCAATTGGTAGTAACACCGTTTCTGGAATTTCTTTGCTGTATAAAAAATGTTCTACTAAGGTGCTTACACCCAAATAGGCTTGTCTCTTTTGATTTTGATGAATTAAAAAATGAACCAATCCCTGATTTAAGAAACTGACATTTTTTTCAACTAAATCGTATCCGATTAAGGCAATTTTTTTATTCTTTTGTTCGGCGAGTATCGAAGCAATTTCGTAAGCTTTGGAAGTGGTGATAAAAATTCCTTTCAGATTAGGATGTTCTTCTGTGAAATTTAAAAACTTACTTTCTACATTAGCATGTTTTAATTTTAAAGTGGTTAAGGAAAAGTTGGTTAGTTTTTTTTCATCAAAATAATTCCGGAAACCTTTTTCCTTTTCCTGCATGTGAACGGCATTTTTTAGACTCTCATCAATATGCACAATCGCGATATGACCGTCTTCTAAAATCAAATTCATTAAACTGGCCGCAACACGACCGCTTTTGTATAAATCCTGTCCGACAAAACTTTTAATGGTATCAGACTCCACCTGGTTGTTAAACGTATTGACCATGATGTTTAACTCATCATATTGTTTTACAGCTTCTAAAGTCTCTTTGTGAAATAAGGGTGCTATCAAAACCGCTTCAGGCGCAATTTTGACCACTACATCATTGGTATTGATAAATGATTTTTTGCTTTCCGGATTAAAATAATGGATAGTGATATTGACATTGTAAGCTTTATACTCCTTTACCGCATCCTGGATTCCGTTTACGCACGGAAGCCAATAGGAATCTATTTTAGGATCAGGTAGTAAAACACAGATGCGATAAATTTTATTGTTTTTTAAATTTCTCGCAATAAGGTTGGGTTCATAGTCTATTACCTTTAAGACTTCGTTTATCTTTTCAAGTGCTGCAGGAGAGACCTTTCCTCTTTTGTGTAATACACGATCAACAGTTCCTTTAGAAACTCCGGCCATGTTTGCAATATCCTTAATAGTGTATTTCTTATCCATATTAGCAAATATATAAATTTGATTTAATTATTTGAGTATATAGTTTAAGGAAATATTAAAATGTGCTCGAGAACATTTTTAAGTGTGTTCGAGCACATTTTTTTGTTTTTTCTTGTTTTATCAAAAAATAATCTATAGTTTCGTAGAATCAAAACCCGAAATCAGAGCCGAATTTATAATCAAGTAATATTGTATTTTTTTGAAATTCAGTATTTTAATATCATATATGTAAGTGAAAAGAATCATATCATCAGCACCAGGAAGAACATGTCTTTTTGGAGACCATCAGGACTATTTAGGATTACCTGTTATAGCCTGCGCCATCAATAGAAAAATTAGCCTAACGGCAGAACAAAACGATAGAGAAATATTTGTTCTTAATATGGTTGATATTGACGAAGTTAGAGTGATTGCTATAGATGCCGCTTTTACGACGTTGGAACCACGTGATTATTTTGCTTCCTCGCTGCGGGTCTTGCGCAGATACGGCTGCATACCAACAGTTGGTTATGATATCACGATAACAGGAGATATTCCGATCAATTCGGGAACGTCAAGCTCATCGGCTTTGTTGATGGCCTGGATTCGTTTTTTAATTGCAGCTTTCGGAGTTGATGATGAGGTTACTCCTGAGTTTATTTCAAAAATCGGATACGAATCAGAAGTATTAGAGCATAGAGAGCCGGGTGGAATGATGGATCATTTTAGCATTGGTGTTGGCAATATAGTGTATATCAATACAAAAGATCCTTTTTCTTATAAAGTTATCGGGGCTGAATTAAAAGGTTTAATTACCGGAGTTTCCGGAGTTCCAAAAGAAACCATCGGTTTGTTAGGGGACTTAAAGGGGAATGCTTTAATGGCTATTGATGTGGTGAAGCAAAATTTTCCCGATTTTGATTTATATACTGCTGAAATTGAAGATATAGACCGATACAGAAATTGTCTTCCCGATCGGTTAATTCCGTTTTTTGAAGCGGCGATTAAAAATTATCACTATACCAAAGAAGCCTTAAAAGAGTTCGAAAAACCCGTTTTGGATCTTAAAAAAATAGGCTCTTTAATGAATGATCATCATGCCGTTTTGCGTGATTTATTGAAAATTACTGTTCCAAGAATTGATGACATGGTAAATGCAGCTTTGAAAGCAGGTGCATACGGAGCCAAAATCGTTGGTTCAGGCGGTGGTGGAAGTATTGTAGTTATTGCCGATCCTAAGGTGGAAAATTTGGTTATAGAGGCCATTTTAAAAGCCGGAGCGGAGGAGGCTTACGCTGTAAATGTAGATGCTGGCGTAAGAATTTTAGAAAATATTGAAATTTAAAAAAATAAGATGCACAACAATTTAGTTATTCTTGCCGGAGGAGCTTCTTCCCGCATGAAAAAAGAAGCGATTACCACTAATTTATCGCCGGAAGAAATAGCACAGGCAAACGAAAGAAGTAAAGGTTTAATCGGAGTAGGAGCCAGTGGAAGACCGCTATTGGATTATCTTTTGTTGAATGCAAAAAAAGCAGGGTACCAAAATATTTACATTATTATCGGGGAACAGGGAGGTTTGTTTAAAGAGTTTTACGGAAGTGAAATGAAGAATAATGATTTTCATGGACTCAATATCTCATTCGCTGTACAGTATATTCCGGAAGGAAGAGAAAAACCGTTTGGTACTGCTGATGCTTTGTTTCAGGCTGTTGAGCAATATCCGGAATTAAATACACAACAGTATTCCGTTTGTAACAGTGATAATCTGTATTCAGCCGCCGCTTTATTGGCACTTCGTGAAACCGAAAGCCCAAATGCTTTTATTAGTTACGATCGTGATGCTTTGGCGTTTCCGATAGAACGAATTTCACGTTTTGCGATTGCCAAACTGGATAAAAACAATCAATTGTTGGATATTTTAGAAAAACCTACGGCTGATGTTTTAGAAGAGTATAAAGATATCGATGGGAAAATCAGAGTAAGCATGAATGCTTTTAAATTTAATGGTGCAACCTTATATACGCATCTTAAAAACTGTCCGGTTCATCCCGAAAGAGACGAGAAAGAATTGCCAACGGTACTTTTGAACTCCGTTAAAGAAAACCCCGATACAACAATTGGTATCGCATTTTCTGAGCATGTGCCTGATTTAACCGCAAAAGAAGATATCGCAGACGTAAAGGAATACCTTCAAAAATATTACCCTGACCTAAATTGGGAAACAAAAAATTAACAAAATTTTCATATCTGAATTAGGAATAAGACCAACTTATTGTATTACTTTTGTTTTGCAAAAAAAATGCAAAACATTTGCGTAAAAACCGCAATAAGTAATTTAGTGTTGATTCTACTTTTAGATTTGAAATCAAAATCTTTTTAACAATCAACCAAAAATAGTATGTCAAACATTGAAAATGCAGTCCGTTTAGAGAGAGGGAATCCGGTTATTCCGATGGTTATTTTAACCTTATTGTTTTTTATTCTGGGTTTTGTTACCTGGCTTAACGGGCCTTTGATTCCATTTTTCGAATTGGCCTGTGAGTTATCCTCTTCACAAGCTTATTTTGTGACTTTTGCTTTTTATATTGCCTATTTTGTGATGGCAATTCCATCCTCTTGGATTATCGAAAAAGTAGGGTATAAGAATGGTATTTCTTTAGGATTATTGATCATTGCAGCCGGCGCATTTATGTTTTACCCCGCTGCGTCAAGCCGTACTTTTTTGCTGTTTTTAATTGCATTATTTGTGATGGGAACAGGCTTAGCTGTTTTGCAAACTGCCTCTAATCCGTATGTTGTCGTGATAGGTCCGCGCGAAAGTGCTGCGGCAAGAATCAGTGTTCTGGGAATTGCAAACAAACTGGCCGGATTTGTGGCTCCGATTGTATTAACAGCCTTGGTTTTATCAAACATGCAGGATTTTACTGCCGATAAGATTGCGTTGTTAGATGAAGCATCAAAAACTGCTGCCTTAAATTCACTTGCACTACAATTGCAAAGACCTTATCTTTATATGGGGTTGATCATTATGGTTTTAGCGTTGTTGGTTAAGTTTTCTCCGCTTCCTGAGATTGATTTGGATGAAGACGGAAATGTAACAAATTTGAGTATTTTTCAGCAAATAAAAAACGCATTTAAGTACCCGCAATTGGTTTTAGGTGTTGTAACTTTGATGCTGTACATATCAGCGGAAGTTTTGGCCGGTGATTCAATAGGTGGTTTCGGAAAACAATTAGGAGTTTATGGCGATGAAGGGAACTTTTATTTGAAATTAACCTCATTCACTATGTCATTTATGGTAGTGGGTTATGTATTGGGAATCACATTAATTCCAAAATATCTTTCGCAGGTTACAGCTTTAAAAGCTTCGGGATTTTTAGGTTTAATTTTGGTTTTGGCGATTGTATTAATCTCTCCAAAGTTAATGATTCAGTTGCCCGGAATTCCAAATTTACCGATTGTAATTCTTTTGGTAGCCTTACTTGGATTGGCAAATGCACTTTGCTGGCCGGCAATTTGGCCAATGGCTCTTCAGGATTTAGGAGGTTATACTAAAATTGCAAGTGCAATTTTGATTATGGGAATTATTGGTGGTGCTGTTTTTCCACTGTTTTATGGGATGATTGTGGAATACGTAAATACATCAAATATTGAAAATGGAGTAGCATTAACTTCAAAAAGCGGGAATCAAATTGCTTATTTAATATTATTGCCTTCGTATTTAATGATTCTTTTTTATGCAATAAAAGGTCATAAATACAGAAGTTGGAAGATTTAGAATCAGGAATAAAAAAAGATATATATCATGTTAAAAAGTAAAATAGACAAAGCAACAGGCTTCGAAAAACGATTTGAAAACATCAATACAGTAGTTTTTGAAAATTCTAATGAGGCTTCTAAAGCGGTTGCTCAGGAAATTGCAGCTTTAATTCAATCCAAACAAAAAGAAAACAAACCTTGTATTTTAGGTCTGGCAACCGGTTCTTCTCCAAAAGGATTGTATGCAGAGTTAGTACGTCTTCATAAAGAGGAAGGCTTGAGTTTTAAAAACGTAATTAGTTTTAATTTGGATGAATATTATCCAATGGAACCTAATTCTATCAACAGTTATGTTCGTTTTATGAAAGAATTACTGTTTGACCATGTCGATATTTTACCTGAAAA
>NZ_LEKS01000026.1:0-66425 GCF_001027725.1 Flavobacterium sp. ABG | reverse complement strand
AAAGTAGCTGTTATCGAATTAAACGACAATCAATTGCATGATGTTGACGGCGGAAGTACTCCGGCATGTTATCTAGTAATTAGCTTTTTATTGGCTAAAGCCCTGTAATTAACCCCTTAAAAATTTAAAAGATGAAAAAACAAAATGCAATCAACAAGTTAGCTTTTAATAAAGTAGCTGTTATCGAATTAAATGACAATCAATTACATGACGTAGACGGTGGAAGCACTCCGGCATGTTATTTAGTAATTAGCTTTTTATTGGCTCAAGCCTTAGACTAATTATTTGGTGTAAAACAAAACGTGAACAACAAGCTGTATTAAAATAAATAGCAGTTACAAAATTATATGTCGGTTAAATGCATCAAGTTGATGGTGGAAGCTCAGCTTTTTACATTCCGGATCATATCGGTATGACGATATATTCAATATAATTTTGAACATGTTCTCCTTCAAAAAGCATTATCGGTTTTACTGATAATGCTTTTTTTTATGCTTTTTGCTCTTAAAACAGACCTCAGACAGCTTTAGCACTAAATCATTCCAAAGTAAAAATAATACACTGTAAATCAATAAGTTAAAACTTAAAAAGAATGCTATTTTTTATAAAAATGGGTATTTTTCATTTTTTTCTTCCTTAAATATTAGGTTCATTTGTCCTGTAATTAATACCGATACCGATGAACGATAAAGAAATTTTCCCAGAAGAGATTTTAAACAACACAGTTGAAAGTCATATTGTTAAACACAATAAAAAAACATCACGTTTATTTGTGATTACGTTTATGGCTCTTTTAGTTGCTTTTATCTCACTTCCTTTTATATATATAGACATCTATACAACAAGTAGAGGAACGATAATCCCACAGGAAAAGAAGCTGACTCTTTACTCTCCTATAAGCGGTAAAATCTCCTTTTTTAATGTTGAGGAGAATAAGAAAATAAAAAAAGGAGATACGTTACTGATCATAGATCACAACATATTAAAAGAAAGAGAAAACTTAAATACGATTCAGAGCTCAGAAAATTCTGTTTACTTAAATGACCTGAAGAATTTAATTAACAGAAATTACAGCCATGTACAATCCGATCAGTATAAAAGAGAGCTTTTAAAACACCAACAGGAATTGTATAATCTGGATATCGTGGTCAGAAACACCCAAACCGATTTTGACCGAAAAGAACATCTTTACAGAAAAGAAGTCATATCGAAATCGGAATTTGAAAAAGCACAATTGGAACTGGATAAAATTAAGAATGACCGAATTAATCTGATCAAACAAACAGAATTGTCCTGGCAAAAAGAATACACACAGTTGAGTCAGGATAATAAAAGCATCCATTCCAATCAGAAACAACTTAAAGAAGAAGAGAATAATTACATCATAATTGCTCCAATTGACGGTGAATTGATCAATATGCAGGGCTTTCATAAAGGAAGCGGAATCGCAGCCGGGAACCCAATTGTAGAAATTTCTCCTGATAAAAGCATTATTGTAGAGACTTATGTAAATCCTTCTGAAATAGGTTATTTAAAAGAAGGTGGTGATGCGATTTATCAAATAGATGCCTTTAATTCCAATCAATGGGGATTTGCAAGAGGAACAATCTTCGAAATAAGCAAGGACATCCTTATCGTAAATAATGAACCTTACTATAAAATAAAAAGTAATCTGCAATACAATAGTTTAACCCTTAAAAATGGAGCCAAAGGAAATCTGAAAAAAGGAATGAGTTTAACAAGCCGTTTTTTCTTAACTAAAAGAACTGCATTTCAGTTATTATTTGACAAAGTAGAAGATTGGTTTAATCCTTACAATAGCAAAAATGAGTAAAATAGAAATAAAACAACATGATTTTTCAGATTGCGGAGCGACTTGTTTAGCTTCAATTTCAGAGCATTATAATTTAAGCCTGCCTATTTCGAGAATTAGACAATATGCAAGTACCAATCAAAAAGGAACAACATTATTAGGATTAAGAGAAGCTTCAGTAAAATTAGGATTTCTTGCCAAAGGCGTAAAAGTTGGATTTGAAGGATTAAAAGACGTGCCATTACCGGCGATCTTACATGTCCTGATAAAAAAGGACGGGCATGAGTTCCCTCATTATGTTGTCGCTTATAAAATTACCAGTACCTATATCCAGGTAATGGACCCACAGTCGGGTAAGTTGGAAAAAAAACCATTAGCAGATTTTGAAGAAATATTCACAGGTTACGCTTTAATATTAATTCCTGACGAAGATATTTTTAAAGAAAAAAACGAGAAGATATCCAATTTCAGAAGAATATTATTTTTACTGAAACCTCATAAATACATCTTGTTGCAAGCCATTATCGGAGCGGTTTTATACACTTTACTAGGTTTTTCGGTTTCGATATATGTAGGTAAGATTACCGATTTTGTACTGGTGAGTGGAAACAAAAGTTTGCTGAATCTAATGAGTATTATTGTTATTGGTTGTTTGCTGCTTCAAATTTTATACAGTGTTTTAAAAGATGTCTTTATCTTAAAAACAAGTCAGCAAATCGATTCCAGGCTAATTCTAGGGTATTACAAGCACCTTTTTACAATGCCTCAAAAGTTTTTTGACACTATGAGAATTGGTGAAATCATGTCAAGAATAGGCGATGCTGTAAAAATACGCGCTTTAATAAACGAAACTGCTTTAAGCATTTCAGTAAATGTACTAATCGTATTTTTTTCGTTTATTTTTATGTTCTCGTTCTATTGGAAACTGGCCCTGATTATCTCGTTGATCATTCCGTTTTACGTGATTATTTATTTAATTGCAAACAAGTTGAATAAAAAAGCAGAACGCGAAATAATGGAGAAAAATGCGTTTTTGGAGTCGCAACTGGTAGAATCGATAAAAAATATTGGAACCGTTAAACGATTGTCTTTAGAAGATTTTTCAAAAATAAGAACAGAAATAAAATTTATTGATTTACTGAAAAGCATCTATAAATCCGGAATGAACGGAATTTTTGCAAGAACTTCTACTGATTTTATTTCCCGATTGTTTACAATCATTCTTTTATGGGTAGGAACGTATTATGCGATAGACGGTGAAATTACTCCCGGAGAATTGTTCTCATTTTATTCGATCATAGGATATTTTACGGGACCGGCCTCACAATTAATCGGAACCAATCAGGCCATTCAGAATGCTATGATTGCCTCAGACCGTTTGTTTGGAATAATGGATCTTGACAGAGAGGAAATGGAATCAAAAGTGCAACTGACAAAAAGTAACTTTGATGATATTAAGTTTAAAAACATTGATTTCTCTTATGAATTAGGACGTTATATTTTTAAAGACTTAAATCTGACAATCAAAAAAGGACAATTTACAGCATTGGTCGGGGAAAGCGGAAGTGGAAAAAGTACGATTGCCTCCTTAATTCAAAATATTTATAATCCAAAAGAAGGGAAAATATTTATTGGAGAATATGACTTAAATTACATCTCGAAACCAAGTATTAATGCACTTATTACTACAGTGCCTCAAAATGTGGAGCTTTTTGACGGAACGATTGCTTTTAATATTTCTATTGGAGAATCAAATCCCGATATGGAGAAAATTATTGAAGTAAGTAAAAAAGTAGGTGCTTACGATTTCATTGAATCTTTGCCAAACGGTTTTAATACTTATCTGGGAGAGTTTGGTGCAAATTTATCGGGAGGAGAGCGACAAAGAATTGCTTTTGCAAGAGCGCTTTACAAAGATCCGGAAGTACTTATTCTTGATGAAGCTACTTCGGCACTTGATTCTGAATCGGAATTGGTGATTAAAAAATTAATTGAAGAGCTGAGCGAGCAAGGCAAAACCATTATTGTGATTGCACACAAATTGCAGTCGATTAAAAAAGCAGACGTTATTTATGCCTTCAAAAAAGGAGAAATCGTCGAATCAGGCTCTCATGACGAGCTTATGGATAAAAAAGAATACTATTATAGAATGTGGAATAATATAATTGTTTAATAAGGAAATTTAACAAAAATGAAAAATTACTCTTTTACAAAAACGGCTATCGTAAGAACTCCAATTGAAGAAAAACAAACGGATCTTACCTGGGAAAAAATCAAAGAAATTTTTTCTAAAAAAGAAAACAGAGAAGCTTTATTTATAGGTTCACCAAATATTTATAAAGCAATGCTTTTGTGGGAGAAAGGCGAAGCTTTTCAAACCGAGGAAGAACTTAAAAACTTAAAAGGATCCTTGTACAAATATGCTTCAAGATTGTCAAACAGAAGCACGCCTTTTGGAATGTTTTCTACAGTTGCAGCGGTAGATTTAAGTGCAGAAACCAATCTTAATATTGCAGGAAGCACATTTGGAAGATTTACCAAATTTGATATGTATTTCTTAGGAAGCTTCTTGCCGGTTATTGTAAACAATGATGCCATCAAAGCCGTTTTAAAATTCTACAGCAACAATTCGATTTACACAGTGTTTGATAAATACCGTTATGTTGAATATTATTTTAAAGACAACGTAAGATTTCATAAAATTTCTGAAGTTGAAAAAAGCGATTACTTAGAGCTTATATTCGAAAAAGCCAAAAATGGAGTGGTAGTAAGCGAATTGGCCGAACTACTTGTTTCTGATGAGATTTCTTTGCAGGATGCCAATGAATTTATTGACACACTTATTAAAAGTCAGTTTATTGTAACCGAACTGGAATTTACCATTACCGGAGAAGATTATTTTGAGCGATTGTTGCGTGTACTTTCTGAAGAGCGATTTGACTTTTACGAAGCAGACGTAATCAAAGAACTGATCACTAATTTAAAAGCCAAAATCAATTTCCTCGATACCAATAGCAGTAACGATCCAGCTTTGTATACAGAGATTCATGAGTTGGTAAACGAAGAATTAGAGCATGTAGATGTTTCAAAATTATTTCAGGTAGACAGTTTCAGAAAAATCGAGAATGGTTCTATCAGTTTTAAAACGCTTAAGAATTTGCGTCCGGCGTTAAGTGTTTTAAACAAACTGCAATCGAGTTCAGAAAACGGCCATTTAAAAGAATTCAGAAAAAAATTCCTGGAGCGATTTGAAGAGTATGAGCAACCTTTGGTAAGTGTTCTGGATCCGGATATCGGGATTGGGTACGGAAAAATATCAGGAGCAAAATCGCCTTTAGTGGAAGATTTATTAATCAATTCAGGTCAATCGGGTGTCAATCAGATCTCGATGGATGCTAAAAAAACATTTCTGTTAAAAAAGCTAATCCACGCGACAAAAAACAATTTACAAGCAATTGATTTGTTGGATGAGGAAATCAACAAATTTGAAGAAAATGAATCTTTATATCCGGATAGTTTTTCGGCATTTGTAAATGTATTTCATGAAAATGGAGTTGAAAAAATCAATCTAAAAACGGCAAGTGGGCCGTCTGCAAATGGGTTAATAGGCAGATTCAGCCATTTAGATACCAAGATTCTGGATTTATGTAATGAAGTTACAACTATAGAAAATGAGTTGTATTCTGATAAAATTGTAGCAGAAATTGTGCATTTACCACAAGCAAGAACAGGAAACATTCTGTATCGAAACTTTCAGAGAGCATATGAAATTCCGTATTTAGGAAATGCTTCGGTAGACAGCGATCACCAGATTAAGATTGAAGACCTGTATGTTTCCGTAAAAGGAGGAAAAATTGTTTTGCGTTCAAAAAGACTGAATAAAGAAATAATCCCGAGATTGAGTAATGCCCATAATTTTGCTTCGAATGCCTTACCAATCTATCATTTCTTGTGTGATCTTCAGAATCAAAACTCTTTCGGCTTTGGTTTTGGCTGGGGAGCCTTACAAAATGAGTTTGATTTTCTGCCAAGAGTAAATTACAAAGACACCATTTTAAGCAGAGCAACCTGGAATATTACTAAAAGTGAAATTGAAAGTATACTAGCGGTTGGTGAGTCTAAAACGGTTGAATTTATTCGCGATTTCAGAGAAAAAAGAAACATTCCTGATTTGATCTATGTTTCTCAGGGAGACAATGAAGTGTTGATTAATTTCAATAATGATTTGAGCTGTAATGTTTTTTACTATATGTTGAAAGGGGAGACTTTCATTCAATTAAAAGAATTTTTATTTGCGGAAGATACCATTACAGGAAATTATTGCAATGAAATCATCTTTACCGCTCATAAAAATATTGCCAAAAAAGAAGAAACTTCTATTGCAAACCAATTTGTTTCAAAAGAAAATCAAGAGGGTGTAGCGACTTCATTTTCAATAGGTGAAAAATGGCTTTACTATAAATTTTATTGTGGAGAAAGAGCCGGTGAAGAACTCCTAAACAGAGCGATCAATCCTATTATTGAAGAATTACAATCAAAAGATTTAATTGAGAAGTGGTTTTTTATCCGATACTACGATGTACAGGGGCACCACATCAGATTCCGTGTTTTATTAAAAAACAGCAATTTATTTACCGATTGTATTCAAACGATAAGACAACATATTGAACCTCTTGAAAAAACAAGAATTATCTGGAAAACACAAACCGATAATTATCTGAGAGAGTTACAACGCTACGGTTATGAGGCTATCGAAGAAACCGAATCTTTGTTTTTTAATGACAGCGCCTGTACGTTAAAATTCACCGATATGATCGAAGGAGATTCCGGAGAAAAAATTAGATGGATGTTTGCCTTATTGTCTATAGATCACTTTTTAAATGATTTTGGTGTAAAACTGGAGGGGAAAATCAAATTGTTTAATGTAGCTAAAACCGGTTTTGGAAAAGAATTTAACCGCTCAGGCCGTCTTAACAAACAAATTAATGAAATGTTTGTAAAGTATGAATTTGATATAGAATCTTTCTTAAACCCGGCTGTTATGGATGAAATGTATGCGCCTTTGATTGAGATTCTGGAGGAGCGTTCCGAGAAAAATGTATCGCCTGTAAAAGCAATAAAAGCGATAGACAAAGAGCACCGTTTACCAACTCATCTGGATAATATAATGTTGAGTTATGTTCATATGATTTGCAACCGAATCTTTTTAACAAAACACAGAATTCATGAAATGGTTGTTTACGACTTTTTATATAAATATTACAGCAAACAGCTTCATACCGGTAAAAACGAGAAAACGAAAGAAGTAACAGAATTAATATCTTAAAAATATGAGAGCACTGGCAGTAGTAACTTCTTCCTTATTTGATAAGATTGAAGACCATAACAAACACTTACTTCGTATTGATAATGTGGAAATTCCTTTGGCGTTTGTCGAAGGAAATTTCCCTGATTTTGATGCCGAATCAGATCAACATGCCAATTTTGTATTGGTAAAAAAAGTTAGTTTTTCCTTAAATTACAGAGATTTAGGCATTGTAGAAAATGCCTGGCAGCGATTAAAAGGGGCTACTATCGATACTTTTTACCCGATCGGGTCAGATTTTGCAGGGCATGTAATCGCAATTGGTAAAAATGTTACGAGTTTGTCTGTTGGAGATTTGGTAATCGGAAACTGCTTCTATCCGGAGGCCGAAAACGGAGCAATGCCCGGAATTCCGTCCAATCATTCAAGTAAAGAACATGAAATTTATCATTACGGAAAATTGGTAAAAGTACCCTCTTATCTCACAGGCGTTGAGGCCGGTGCTTTAGGAATCGGAACACAAACGGCTAATGCCATGATTCGAAAAGCCAATATTAAAAAAGGAGATAACGTACTGGTAACCTCTGTAACGTCAAACACCTCTTATTTTTTATTAAACGCGCTTTGGAATATGGACTGTAATGTTTACGGCTTATCCTATTCCGGAAAAAATATAGCATTAGTACGCGAACATTTTCCGTTTATAAAAGATATTTTCGCAGTAAAAGAAAAAAATATTCCCAATACATTGTTGATAGATGTGGTGCTGGATTCTTTTTCAGACACGTATTTAGAGCTTTTATTACCTCAGTTAAATATTAATGCCCGTTATTTGACTTGCGGTATTTTTAATCAATCGATAGGCAAGTTAAAAGAGGTTAAACCAACCAATTTAACCCTATTGATCGCCAATTTAATGATGCGAAATATCAGTTTTATAGGCAATTGTCTGGGTACAACTCAGGATTTAGTTTCGGGTTTGGAATTTTATGAAACAAAAAAACTATTAGTTGATTCCGTTTTCACAGAAGAAGATTCGTTGTCTGATTTTATTTTAAAGTCGTTTAACACAGAATCGGATAAATTTGGAAAGGTAATCTACGAATACAACGAAATCGAAGAGGAAGCGGAGGTTTAATAGTTGTTTCTAAACCAAACCTTTTGCCATTCCCTTTTTAAAATTAGAAAAGAAACTTGTTCGGCCAGGAGTACCAAATCCGATCCGTCAAGTTTTTTTATTTCGGTTTCAGACACATCGATAATGTACAGCAGATTCAAGTATTCGGCAAATTTGTACTGAATCATGCGGTAGATTTTTTCGTGCAGCTGAATTTTTATTTCATCAGGAGAAATACTTAACGGAAAATCGATTCCTTCGTTGGCTAAATTAAAATCCTTATTAATCTGTTCAATTAATTTTAGGTACAAAGCCTCGGTTTGGGCTTGCTGGAGTAATAGCTCAGTTGATTTTGGAGCGATGAAATTCATACAGTTTTCTTTTTATTTTCCCAAACACCTACAATCTTCGCCAGCAGCACATCTCCGCCCGCATAGACAAAAACGGCGCCCATTGGCGGATTTGAAGTTGGGATAACTCCAAACACATTCGGGACCCAAGTCCAACATTTAAAATAAGTGCCTACCAGCTCTATAAATATAACACAAAAGGCTATAAAACAATAGAGATTCTGCCAACGTTTTCTCTTCAAAAGTACAAAAAACAGAATGCCGAGAAGCAACGAAAAATAGTCCTTTAAAAATAAAGCAACACTTAAAAATAAAAGAGCAAAAAAGGAGAGGAAATATTTTCTTAAATAAAGTTCTTTAGAAATGGACCATTCGGTATTGGCAAAAACATAACCGGAGACGTAAACAATGGCATGTCCAAAAGGAACGTATAAAGGAATTGCCGGAGTTCTGTACGAGTACATTCCTAACAGAGTACAGAAAAGTAACTCACCAATATAAGAAAGTCCAAGCATTACGAGCATCAATTTCCTTAAATAGGAGTTTGATGTAAAATAAAAACCGGCAAAATAAAGGATGCACAATACGTTGGTCAGCTGTCTGCCGTCAAAATAATGTTCGGTAAAAAAGACAGAATCGATCCCTAATGCCAGAACAGTAAAAAACGGAAAACCTAATGCAAAAAGGAATTGCAGTTTTGCATCATTTCTTTCGGAATTAAAAATAACCGCTTCTATTTTGTCCATCAGATCGTTGTATTGAAAAAGCAGCTTTTACTTTTAAAAGCTACACTTTTCTGCCCATTAAATTTTCGCCAAAGGTTTTTAAAATGTTTTTCTTTTCTGCGCTGATATTTATTTTTTCTAAAGTTTCAAAAGCTTTAAAAGTATACATTTCTATCGCTTCCTGTGTTGCTTTTGAAGCACCCGATTCATTAAAAATGGCTTTCGCTGTTTCAATTTTAGCCGTATTGTCGTCAAGTTGTAAGCCGAACAAATTTTGCAGTTGCAAAGCTCTTTCCTTAGAGGAGAATTCTATTGCTTTTAAGTATAAATAGGTTTTTTTATTTTCTATGATATCACCCCCAACTTGTTTTCCAAAAGTTTCCGGATCTCCGAAAGCATCCAGAAAATCATCCTGAAGTTGAAAGGCCAGTCCTAAGTTAAGTCCGAAGTCATAGATTAAATCTGCCTCTTGTTCAGAAGTTTTGGCCACAATTGCCCCCATTTTCATGGCAGCGGCTACCAAAACTGCTGTTTTATATTCAATCATTTTAAGGTATTCCGGAATGGTTACATTGGTTCTGTTTTCAAAATCAACATCCCATTGTTGTCCTTCGCAAACTTCAAGAGCGGTTTTGCTGAACAATTTTGCCAGGTCTCTGAAAATCGTCGGCTCGTATTGTTCAAAATACTGATACGCCAGAATTAACATGGCATCTCCCGATAGAATTCCGGTATTCAGATTCCACTTTTCATGTACCGTTTCTTTTCCTCTTCGTAAAGGAGCATCATCCATAATGTCATCATGAACCAGCGAAAAGTTATGAAAAACTTCAACCGCCATAGCAGCCGGAAGTGCTGTTTTGTAATCGGCATCAAAAACTTCTGCCGCCATTAGGGTAAGTACAGGACGCATACGTTTTCCGCCAAGACCTAAAATATATTCAATGGGTTCATAAAGATCTTTGGGTTCTTTATTGATGCTTTGTTTGTTTAAATAACTAATAAAGAAATCCTGGTACTGACTAATATCGTGCATAAAATGAAATTCTGATTTACGAAGTCCAAAGATACAATTCAATTATGAATAATTAGTTCTTAAATTTTAAAAGGAATTATGCATTAAAAACAGCGTTTGGAGCAGGTAATGCACAATACATCAAAAAAAATATAAAAAAACTTGGAAACTTTGTTGGTGTTTAAAGTTTCCTGTTTATATTTGCACCGCAGATACGGAAACTCAGGAAACTATAAAAGTTTCCACGTAGGAGTTCGAGTAATGTGTTAACACAGTAAAATCAGGTATTTATGAAAACAACATGGACCATAGATTCTAGTCAATCAGATGTTTTAATAAAAATGAGACATTCGATAATTGCTTACTTAGGAGGAACTACAAACAAATTTGACGGTTATGTAGATTTTAAAAACAATGAAATTGAAGATGCTTCTGTTGAGTTTTTTCTGGATATAAACAACCGAAATGATAGTTTCCAGCAAATGGACACCCATTTACAGTTGAATGATTTGTTTAACGTAAACGAACATCCAATTATTAGTTTTAAATCGACCTCTTTTCAGAGAGTGAGTAATAATATTAATTTTTTCAAAGGAGATCTGACAATAAAAGATGTAACGAAAGTGGTAGAGCTTGATGCTGAGTTTATTGGAGTTAATTCTTATGATGGTAAACAGAAAGTCGCTTTTGAAATTACCGGAAACATCAAACGCCAAGATTTTGGGTTAGATTATAATTCGTTTAACCATAACGGAGGTTTGGCATTGGGAAAAGATATGAAGCTTATTGCCAATTTAGAATTTAGTATATAACTGTTATATAGTGAACAAATTAATGTAAAATTATTACAAATTTATTGGAAACTATTTTCGTAATAAAAGTTTCCAAATTATATTTGTAGTACAATTTGAAAATTAAAATGAAAGAGAAAATCATATCAAAAGCAAGTGAATTATTTTTAAAACTAGGTTTTAAAAGTGTTACTATGGATGATATTGCAGGGGAAATGTGTATTTCTAAAAAAACGATCTACAAGTATTTCTGTAATAAAGAGGTTTTAATAGAAGAGAGTACTTCATTGGTTCATACACAAGTACATCAGATTATTGATTCTATAGTAGCAAAAAACCACAATGCAATTCATGAGAATTTTGAAATCAGAGAAATGTTTTGTGAGATGTTTAAGAACAATATTGATTCTTCCCCTATTTATCAGTTAAAAAAACATTATCCGGAAATATACCATAATATAATGAGTCAGGAAATTGATTTGTGCAGTCAATGGTTCAGAGATAATATTGCAAAAGGAATCGAGCAGAATTTATACAGAGCAGATTTAAATGTTGAGGTATATGTGAAATTCTATTACATTTTGATTTTTCATATCAACGAAAATACAGTCTCAGAAAAAGAGGCACAAAGCATAGAATTAGAAGCTTTGGAATATCACACCAGAGCCATGGCAACAGCAGAAGGCATTGTCGAATTAGAAAAACAACTTAAAAAATTTACTACTTAATCATCAATCTATGAAAAGAATCATTCTTATATTTTTGTGTTCCATTGGCTTAAGTGCCAACGCACAAGTCAAAACACTAACCTTAAAAGAGGCTATTACCTACGCGCTTGAGAATAAAGCCGACGCTAAAAAGTCTAAATTAGAGGTTGAAAAAAGTGAATATCAAATTCAGGAAGTACGTTCCAGAGCCTTGCCTCAGATTACAGGAAATGGAAACTTAACTTATAACCCAGTCTTACAAACAAGTGTGATCGACGGAGCAGGATTTGGACAACCGGGAACGACTATTCAAGCTACTTTTGGTCAAAAATGGACTTCGGGAGCCGGAATTTCTTTGACTCAGGCTTTGTTTGATCAATCTGTTTTTACAGGATTGAGAGCAGCAAAATCTACTCGTGAATTTTATCAGATCAACGATCAATTAACAGAAGAGCAGGTAATTGAAAGAGTAGCAAACAATTATTATTCTGTTTATGTACAACGCGAAAGATTGGTTTTATTGGACAGTAACTATGTAAATACGACTAAAGTACGTGATATTGTTAAAGGTCAGTTTGATAACGGTCTTGCTAAAAAGATCGATTTAGACAGGATTATTGTAAAAATGTCAAACATTAGTACAGAACGTCAGCAAATCTTAAATCAGGTTCAGTTACAGGAAAACGCATTGAAGTTTTATATGGGAATGCCTATCGAAACTCAAATCGAAATTCCACAAGAACAATTCGAAGTTACGATTCACGCTTTGACAGAAGAGCCAAATATGGCCAACAGAACAGAATATTTGCTTTTGAAAAAACAAGAAGAATTGTTAACCTTTCAAAAGAAAGCGGTTATGGCAGAGTACTATCCGACACTTTCTTTAGTTGCAGGCTATAATTTTATTGGTCAGGGTCCGGAAATGCCTCTTTTTGCAAAACCTAGAGATGGAGTATACTGGTCTGATTACTCAGCAATCGGAGTGAATTTAAAAGTGCCGATTTTTACAGGATTCGGTACCCGTGCTAAAGTAAGAAAGGCAGATGTGGATATCAGATCACTTCAGGAAGATATTAAAGACACACGTCTTTCTCTTGACTTAGATTACAGAAACGCAAAAACTCAAATTGAGAATAACCTTGTAACAATCGAAAATCAGAAAGAAAATATGCGATTGGCAAGCGAGATCTTGAGCAACACAAAAAACAATTACCTTCAGGGATTGGCATCATTGACCGATTTGTTAGATGCTGAAAATGCATCACTGGAAGCGCAAAACAATTATACCAGAGCAGTTTTAAATTACAAAGTTGCCGAAGTAGCATTAATCAAATCAAAAGGCGAACTTAAATCTCTTATTAAATAACTATACACAAATGAAAAAAACTATTATAACTATCGTAATCATAATTGCAGCATTAGCTCTGATTGGATTTGTCTTAAATAATAATAAGAAGGAGAATAAAGCTAAAACAGACATTGTTGCAGAGAAAAATGCAGCGGTTTCAGTAAAAGTAACTCCTGTAAAAACAGAAGAAGTTTCGTTGGATTTCGTGGCAAACGGAAACTTCCAACCAACTCAGGAATTGACTTTCTCTGCTGAAAAATCAGGAAAAGTAATCAGTGTTTTGGCTAAAGAAGGAGACTACGTAAGAGTAGGTCAAACTTTACTAACGGTAAGAGGAGATGTAATCAATGTAAATGCACAAACGGCTGAAGCAGCTTATTTAAATGCAAAATCAGATTACAGCAGATACGAAAATGCTTTTAAAACCGGTGGTGTTACAAAACAACAATTGGATCAGGCAAAATTGGCTTTAACCAATGCACACTCTAATTATACAGAAGCAAAAATTAATGTGGGTGATACAAGAGTAAAAGCCCCTATTAACGGATTTATCAATAAAAAATATATTGAACCGGGTTCGATCTTAGCAGGTATGCCGGCAACAGCATTGTTTGATATCGTAAATGTTTCTAAATTAAAATTGACGGTTACGGTAAACGAAAACCAAGTAGCAAGTTTGAAAAATGGAGACAATGTAAACGTAACAGCCAGTGTTTATCCGGATAAAACGTTTTCAGGAAAAATTACTTTTGTTGCTGCAAAAGCAGATGCTTCTTTAAACTTTCCTGTTGAAATTGAAATCGCAAATAACTCGAACAACGATTTAAAAGCAGGTATGTACGGAACAGCAAATTTTGCATCCAAACAACAAAAACAACACTTAATGGTTGTACCTAGAAATGCATTTGTTGGAAGTGTGAGCAGTAATGAGATTTTTGTAGCGCATAACGGTATTGCAAAATTAAGAAAAGTTACGGCTGGAAGAATTTTGGGTGATCAGGTAGAAATTATCAACGGATTGTCTGACGGTGAAACTGTAATTACTACAGGTCAAATTAACTTACAAGACGGAAATACAGTCGAGATTATTAAATAATTTAAAGCAATAAGCTATAGGCCGTAAGCATTAAGCTTATTGCCTAAAGCCTACAGCATAAAGCAAAACAAATGAAATTAGCCGAAATATCGATAAAACGTCCGTCGTTAGTAATTGTATTGTTTACGATTCTAACACTTGGTGGATTGTTCAGCTATAGCCAGTTGGGTTATGAACTGATCCCGAAATTTGAACAAAATGTGATTACGATTTCTACTATTTATCCCGGAGCTTCTCCGAGTGAGGTAGAGAATACCGTAACCAAGAAAATAGAAGATGCGATCGCATCCTTAGAAAATGTCAAGAAGATTGACTCGAAATCTTATGAGAGTTTGTCCATCGTGTCGATTACGCTGACCTCTAATGCAAAAGTCGATTTTTCGATGAATGATGCACAGCGAAAAATTAATGCCATCATAAGTGATTTACCGGAAGATGTTAAAACACCGGCGCTGACCAAATTCTCGCTGAGTGATTTACCAATCATGACGCTTGGAGCAAATGGTAAAATGGATGAGGCAGAGTTTTACGACTTAATTGATAAAAAAATTGCGCCTATTTTATCTCGTGTACAAGGGGTAGCGCAGGTAAGTATTATTGGTGGTTCTGAGCGTGAGATTCAGGTGAACTTGGATGCATTAAAAATGCAGGGTTACGGACTTTCGATTCCACAAGTACAACAGAATATTTTGACTTCGAATTTGGATTTCCCTACAGGAAATATTCAGACTCGTGATCAGAAAATATTAATTCGTTTAGCGGGTAAATATAAAAGTGTTGAAGAATTAAGAAACTTGGTAGTGTCTTCTCAAAACGGAATTCAAATTCGTTTAAGTGATATTGCAGATGTACAGGATACTCAAAAAATTGCAGAGAAAATATCTCGTGTAGATCAAAAAAGTGCGATTGTTTTGCAAATTGTAAAACAGTCAGATGCCAATGCCGTAGCGGTAAGTGAGCAATTATTGAAAACGATTGCAACTCTTGAAAACGATTACAAAAGCAATCAGTTAAAACTTGAAGTAGCAAAAGACAGTACTATTTTTACATTAGAAGCAGCAGATTCTGTTGTACACGATTTATTAATTGCGGTTGTTTTGGTTGCGTTTGTAATGTTGTTCTTCTTGCACAGTATTAGAAACTCGTTGATTGTAATGGTGTCTATCCCGGCCTCTTTGATTGCCACTTTTATTGGTATTTATTTAATGGGATATACGTTAAACTTAATGAGTTTATTAGGATTGTCTCTTGTTGTTGGTATTCTGGTCGATGATGCGATTGTGGTCCTCGAGAATATTTACAGGCATATGGAGATGGGTAAAAGCAGAATTCGTGCTTCGTACGATGGAACTGCTGAAATTGGTGGAACAGTAACTTCGATTACATTGGTAATTGTGGTGGTATTCTTGCCGATTGCGATGAGTTCTGGTTTAGTATCTAATATTATTACACAATTTTGTGTTACCGTAATTATTTCAACTTTACTGTCACTTTTAGCGTCATTTACAATTATCCCTTGGTTATCATCTCGTTATGGTAAATTAGAACATATTGAAGGAAAGAATTTATTTGGAAGAATTATTCTTGGTTTCGAAAGCTATTTAACACGTTTTACCAACTGGGTTTCTGAATTATTGACCTGGTGTTTGGATCACTATATTAAAACTTTTGCTGTAGTAATTGTATTGTTCTTTGCTTCAACAGTTGGATTAATGGGAGGTGGATTCATCGGTGGAGAGTTCTTTGCTTCTTCTGATAGTGGGGAGTTCTTAGTTCAAATCGAAATGCCGAAAGACGCTTCGTTAGAGCAAACCAACTTCATGACTCAAAAAGCGGAAGCATACTTAAAAGGACAAGAATACGTACACAGTCAGATTACAACGGTAGGACAAACCAGTGAAGGTTTTGGAGCATCGCAAGCTACAGCATACAAAGCAGAGATTGACGTTAAGATGATCGAACAAAAAGATCGAACAGACGATGCCAACGTTTATGCTGCTAAAATGAAGCGTAAACTGGAGAAAGTATTAGTTGGAGCAAAAGTAAAAACAGTTCCGGTTGGTATCTTAGGTACTGCTGAGGATGCTACTTTAGGATTGATCGTAACAGGTCCGTCAACTGAAAGTGCGATGGCCTTTGCTAAATTAGCGGAAGCTGAGTTACGTACTATTCCTGGAACAACAGAGATTAAATTAACGGTTGAGGACGGAAATCCTGAAATCAACGTTAAGGTTGATCGTGATAAAATGGCTGCCTTAGGACTAACACTTCAAACAGTTGGTCTAACGATGCAAACGGCTTTTAGTGGAAACACAGATGGTAAATACAGAGCCGGAGAATACGAATACGATATCAACATCAGATACAATGCTTTTGACAGAAAAAGTATCAAAGATGTTAGTAACTTGATTTTTATTAATTCAGCCGGACAGCAAATTAAATTATCTCAGTTTGCTTCTATTACAGAAGGTTCAGGACCTAGCCAGTTAGAGCGTAGAGATAAATCTGCTTCTGTAACGGTAAAAGGACAAAACGTTGGGGTTCCTTCCGGAACAATTGTTACGCAATGGCAAGCCAAACTGGATAAACTTAAAAAACCAACCGGTGTAAACTACATCTGGGGAGGTGATCAGGAAAACCAAAGTGAAGGTTTTGGTACTTTAGGAATCGCTTTACTAGCAGCTATTATATTAGTTTACCTAGTAATGGTGGCACTTTATGATAGTTTTGTTCACCCGTTTGTGGTATTGTTTGCGATCCCGCTTTCGTTTATTGGTGCGATGTTAGCGTTGGCTTTGACCAACAATTCATTAAACATCTTTACGATTTTAGGTATCATCATGTTGATTGGTCTGGTGTGTAAGAATGCGATCATGCTTGTCGATTATACGAATCAGCGAAGAGCTGCCGGAGAATCGATCAGAACCGCATTAATCCAGGCAAACCACGCTCGTTTACGTCCGATTTTGATGACGACAATTGCGATGGTATTCGGTATGTTCCCAATTGCATTAGCGTCAGGAGCAGGAGCAGAGTGGAAAAACGGATTGGCTTGGGTAATTATCGGAGGATTGATTTCTTCGTTATTCTTAACCTTGATTGTAGTTCCTGTAATCTATAACATCATGGAGAAAATCATTCATAAATTCTCTAAAGGTGAAAAAATCGATTACGAAGCTGAAATGGTAGCAGATTATGTGCCAACAGAAGTAAGTGAAGATGGTTTTAACCCGAAACACACGCACTAAGAATTTAAATTCCAATATTTTAAATTCCAAATTCCAAATTCCAAATTTTAAATTAGGAGTTTCGTAATAGAAAGATCCCAAGTTCCTTAATTGGAATTTGGGATTTTTTATTGAATTAAATAAGTTGGAATTTGAGAAAAAAGGGGCTTCGACTTCGCTCAGCCTGACACTTGGGGAGAAAAAAACTTTGCGGCTTTGCGACTTTGCGAGAGACATTTTGAGGCTAAGAGGAGAGGCTTTTATGGAAAACCATACACTAAGGGTTAAATTCCAATATTTTAAATTCCAAATTTTAAATTAGGAGTTTCGTAATAGAAAGATCCCAAGTTCCTTAATTGGAATTTGGGATTTTTTATTGAATTAAATAAGTTGGAATTTGAGAAAAAAGGGGTCTTCGACTTCGCTCAGCCTGACACTTGGAGAAAAAAAAACTTTGCGGCTTTGCGACTTTGCGAGAGACATTCTCAGGCTAAGAGGAGAGGCTTTTATGGGAAACCCACACACTAAGGGGTAAATTCCAATATTTTAAATTCCAAATTCCAAATTTTAAATTAGGAGTTTCGTAATAGAAAGATCCCAAGTTCCTTAATTGGAATTTGGGATTTTTTATTGAATTAAATAAGTTGGAATTTGAGAAAAAAGGGGGGTATTGAATTAAATAAGTTGGAATTTGATAAAAAAGGGGTCTTCGACTTCGCTCAGCCTGACACTTGGGGAGAAAAAAACTTTGCGGCTTTGCGACTTTGCGAGAGACATTCTGAGGCTAAGAGGAGAGACTTTTATGAAAACCAGTACACTAAGGGTTAAATCCCAATATTTAAATCTCAAATTCCAAGTTAGGAGTTTCAGAACAAAATGATCCAGGACTTCTTCAATTGGAATTTGGAATTTTTCATAACCATCAAATAAGTTGGAATTTTACAAAAAAAGCCCTTCCTTTTTTTGTTTATTTGTATCACCTTACTAAAAAACAGCTATGTTACAAAAAAATAAATCTGCGGCTATTGGTTTTATTTTCATAACCATGTTAATTGATATTACCGGATGGGGGATTATTATACCGGTAATTCCGAAATTGATTGAAGAATTGATACATGGTGATATTAGTGAGGCCGCAAAAGTGGGAGGCTGGTTGACTTTTGCCTATGCCATAACACAGTTTGTGTTTGCTCCCGTAATTGGTAATTTGAGTGATAAATACGGACGTAGACCGATTCTCTTAATCTCTCTTTTCGGGTTTTCATTAGATTATCTTTTGCTGGCTTTTTCGCCTACAATCATATGGTTATTCGTGGGACGTATCATTGCCGGAATTACCGGAGCGAGTATTACAACGGCTTCGGCTTATATTGCCGATGTGAGTACTCCCGAAAACAGAGCTAAAAACTTCGGACTGATCGGAGCTGCTTTTGGTTTAGGATTTATTATTGGTCCGGTTATCGGGGGATTATTAGGGCAATATGGTTCCAGAGTTCCTTTTTATGCAGCTGCCGTTTTGTGTATGGTGAATTTTTTATATGGCTTTTTTATCTTGCCGGAATCTTTAAAGAAAGAAAACCGCAGAGCTTTCGACTGGAAACGAGCAAATCCGGTTGGTGCTATTTTAGGTTTAAGAAAACATCCAACCTTAATTGGACTTATCTCCGCGATATTTTTGTTGTATGTAGGTTCCCATGCCGTACAAAGTAACTGGAGTTTCTTTACGATCTATCGATTTAATTGGGATGAGCGCATGATCGGAATTTCATTGGGAATAATTGGTTTACTCGTAGGAGTGGTACAAGGAGGATTAGTACGATGGATCAATCCAAAAATAGGAAACGAAAAAAGTATCTATATCGGTTTGGCTTTATATACTGTCGGCATGTTGTTGTTTGCATTTGCATCTGAAAGCTGGATGATGTTTGTGTTTTTAATTCCGTATTGCCTTGGTGGAATTGCCGGACCAGCATTACAATCTGTGGTGTCCAGTAAAGTATTACCAAGTGAACAAGGAGAGATACAAGGAACGTTAACGAGTTTGATGAGCGCTTCATCGATTATTGGACCTCCAATGATGGCGAACACTTTTTACTTTTTTACACATGACGATGCTCCTTTTAAATTCGCGGGAGCTCCCTTTATTCTGGGTGGTGCTTTAATGTTACTGAGTACGATCGTAGCTTATTTTTCATTAAAAAAACATGCTGTTTCAAAAGTAGAAACTAGACCGACGACAGAAACTAGTCCGGCGACAGAAAGTATACCCGCCACTGAAACGATTTCAATAAAAGAATAAACTAGAAATAAAAAGAGCCTTCATTATTCAAAATGAAGGCTCTTTTTTTATTGTTGTCGGAAGATTATGAAGTAAAGCTGACAGGTTTCAAAAACCTGTCAGCTTTATTTTTAAGGTATTTAAGAATATTGTTCTTGGAAGGAAATTTTAAAAATAGCCACAGATTAAAGGATTAGATAATCTGTGTAAATCCTTTTAATCAGTGGCAAAAAAATAATTCGTGCCAATTGGTGAAATTCGTGGCAAAATTTACTGTTTCACTACTTTTGGCCTTGATCCACTATTCCTTTACGAATTTTATGATTTTTGCTTTGCCGTTAGCTTTTACTTTTAAAATATAAATACCTGTTGAAAGACTTGACAAATCAATTTCAGAGTGAGTTGTATTTATTTTTTTGAATAGAACAGATTTACCTGAAGTAGAGAAAATTTCAATTTCATCGATTGTCTCCTTATTGTCAAGGATTAGAATGTGTTTGACCGGATTAGGCGAAAATTTGAAATACGCTAACTCAAAATCAGGAGTAGAAAGTGCTCCATCAGATTTTGCTGTTACTGCAAGACGCTCTGTGCTTTCAACCCCGTTTATAGTTTGTGAAGCATAATAGATTATACCATTGACTAAAACGGTTGTTAGGGGTAAACTGGTTTCAGTCTTTTTACCGGTTGAGGAACTTTTGTTGCTGTACCAGGTAATATTTTGACCCTCAACGACAATATCAGCCAAAGTTTGTCCGGCTTTAAATTCGAAAACAATGGCATTTTTTCCATTTATAAGTGGTGCCGGTGGATTTACGGCTATGTCTTTAATAAAATAACATCCGTTGCTATCCTTTATACGTACAGAATGATACCCATAAGATATATTTGTAAAATAAGGACTGGATTGAAATGCACTCCCGTCTAATGAAAAAACATATTGTCCCGAACCTCCACTAGTAGTAATAGTTAAAATTTGTGGATTTGCCTCTACAACAGCAGTTAATAAAGAGGGTTGCGTAATTATTGCAGCTACCGATGAGATACATCCGGTAATATTATCCTTAACCGTTATGTTGTAAGTGCCGGCAGCTAAATTTTTCAAAAGAATTGGGTTATTGCCAGTTCCAATAATATTGACACCCCCATTTACGCTATACGAATAACCGCCATCTCCTGCTGTTTGTACCTTTATAGCACCATTTTGTTCTCCAAAGCAAGTTACATTAGTTACAATCTCTAAAGTAGCTTTAGGAGTAACTACTTTTTTTACTTCTATAATTAAAGTTACTGTAGCCTCTTGTGCATCGCGAACAGTTATATAATAAGCACCTGGAACTAAACCTGAAAATACATTTGAGGCAGTAAGAGGTTCGTTGTTTAGCAGATATTGATACGAACCTGTACCTCCTGTTGCCGTTACCGTAATTGTTGCTGTAGGATTGTTACAAGTTACAAGGGTTGTGGTAGCAACGGCAGAAAGTGTATTTCTTGGGACTACATTTAGACCTGTTTTAGAAACGATACAGCCGTTTGCGTCTTTAGCATATGCGGTATACGTCCCTTCAGCCAGATTAGGGAATAGATCACCAGACTGATAAGGGATCCATAAATTATTAATACCTGAGAGTGCATATTCATAAGTTGGGGTTCCTCCTGCTGCAGTAATACGTATGTTATTAGCATCAACCATTGCATCGGCCGTTAATTGATTGGGTTGCGTAATTTCTGCCGTTAGCGCTTTTATACATCCGGTAGCATTGTCTCTGACATTTATAGTGTAATTACCGGGACCTAAATTGTTAAAATAAGAATTGTTGTCGGAATTGCCATCTCTATATGGACCTCCATTTAAGCTATAAGAATAATCGGAGGGCTTTACTTTCTCTACCTTTATATAGCCATTTTGAACTCCAAAACAGCTTACATTTCCAACAACCAAAGTAGCTTCGGGAGGATTTACGGCACTTATTACCTTGGTTAGAGAGGTTGTAGCACCTTGACTGTCTGTCACGATTATAGTGTAAGTTCCGGCTGTCAAATCTGTAAATAAATTTGAAGTCGTAGAAGGGCCATTATTTATCGAATATCGATACGTACCTGAACCTCCTGTTGCCTCTACGGCTATTGTTGCTGTAGGATTATTACAAGTTATTGCAGTTACCGAAGCAACGGCAGAAAGTGTGTTTCTTGGGGCTACATTTACATTTGTTTTAGAAACGATGCAGCCGTTAGTATCTTTAACATATATGGTATACGTCCCTGTAGCCAGATCAGAAAAGAGATTGCTAGCCTGGTAAGGCACCACCAATACATTGTCAATACTTGAGACGGCATATTCATAAGATCCGGTTCCTCCTGCTGCAGTAATACGTATGTTATTAGCATCAACCAACACATCGGCTGTTAATGGATTGGGTTCGGTAATGACTAAAAAGGTTGTGGAAATACATCCAATTTGATCGCGGGCTTCTATAGTGTAAACTCCCGATACAAGATTGTAGAAATAAGGACTGGTCTGGTAAGGCCCATTATTAGCACCGTTATTTACAGAACGGTAAACATAAGGAGCTTTTCCTCCTGTAGATTGCATAAGGATAAAACCGTCATTTGCTCCGTAACAACGGGATTGCGCGGTTACTCCAACGGTATTCAATCTTGGATTTAGGATCAGATTGAAATAATTTGTCGTGACCGTTCCCTTATTATCAATTCGCGCATAAATAGTTCTAGACGGCTCCGTACTTTTAAATTGGGTTACTTGCAAAATTGGATTTACATTCATATTCGCCTCCTGCAGACTAACATGATAAGTTAGGGTAGTTTCGGCTGGATTTAAATTGCCCAGTAAAAGAGAATTGTTGACGGTTAAATCGAAATAAGTATCGTCGTAACAGTGCTCAATAGGGTTGACTTGAGCATAAAACAGATTGGTAACTAATAAAAGAATAAAATAGAGTAGTTTTTTTTTCATACGTATCGGTTTGTTAAATAGAACTTTAACAAATATAGTATAAAAATAGATCTAGCGTTATTCTAATCATATATATGGGTTAGAATATGCTACAGCCATTTTTTTTAAAATAAAGAATTTTTAAGAAACCAATTTCGGACTGAACCGCATAGCTCTTTTATGGAATAAGCGTTTTCTTAAGATGTTGAATCTCTATCGCTGAGTTTATCCTTGTTGATAATTCATTGTAATCAGGATTGTAATTGTCCCAGATTTTCCAAATCCCATCTCTCTTTTTTATAAAATACGTTTGTCGGTTTACTTTATTTAAAACAATTGAAATGGCGTCGTTTTCATCCTTCCATTCCAGATTCCAGAACTCCTTTGCCGTGATAATGGCGATGGTGTCGGTTATGCTGGATACTTTAAAATCAAAAATTTCAAAATTAGATCGGTTGTTTATACAGTTGAGGTGGTAGTTTAATTGGGAATAATTTTCGAAAAGATCTTTAATTCGTTTGGAGAAGGGGCCTTCCGGAAACACAAAATCAGATAAGCCTTCGTGACAGATTTGAGGTAATTTTTTTAAAGAGTTGAATTCTTCGTGACAATAATCGATAATCAATTTTTCAAAAAAAGAAGCCGATTCTGTTTTATTTTCAAACTCCAATAATTTGTTGGCATCTATTGCTTCATCGTTTAGAAAACTGTTTAAAGAAGGATAACCAATAAAAATAGCCAGTTTGTCTAAACTCTTTAAGAAACGCAAATCAGAGCTTTTAGTTTTTGAAGAGTCATTTTTGAAAATCCTTTGCAAGGTCATACTCGAAATAGAACAACCCAGCTCATTTTTTTTAGAGCCTTGCATGAACTCTGATTTTTCTAAACCATCAGAAATAATTTCCGACAGTATAATATAATGTGCTCTTTTCCACTCTTTAACCCCGGACAAAGTGCTGTTCTGTATAACTGGATGCGACTGTATGCCTTTTATTAATTTTTCTATTATGATTTCCATGGGCGAATTTTTTTAATAATTGACGTTCTTTTTCACGGTAATTAAATACAATTCTTATTAATGAATACACGGTTACATAGTTATGTTTAAGATAAGTTACAGTTGTGGTATTCTTATTGTTAATGTTATGCCAAAACTACTGATAAATTTGTTAAATAATTTAACCGACTTAATAATTAACAATTAAAAACAAAGAATTATGAAAAAACCTCAAATTAAATTTTCAATTAGAAAAATTGCACTCTTATTTTTAGCATTGCTTGCTTTTTATTCTTGTGAAAAAGGAAATGATCAGCAAGAAATCGATACTCAGGAAAAATTAATGGACGGACATGTTAATCTTTTAGATAAAGGAAGATACGGATTGGCTCAAATGCCGGACACTTATTTAAAGAGTATTCAGTTTACCTCTCCGGAAGAATACCGTTCCAAAATTGCCCAATTTAGACCTGACTTAACGACTAGTGCTCAGAAAATGTCTTTAACGGCTAAAGTGGCAGCAGTAAAAAACTTGCCAACACCTCCGGTTGGAGATCAGGGAAGCGAAGGATCTTGCGTAGGTTGGGGAGTAGGATATGCTGCTCACAGTATTGCCAGATATCTTAACAATACTATACACCAAAGTAATTGGAGTGGAGCTTCAAGAAGTGCCGCATACGTATACAATCAGATAAAATTAGGGAATTGTGGAGCAGGTTCTTATCCAAATGATGCAATGAACCTAATCAAAAATCAAGGAGAATGTTCAGAAGCCCAAATGCCTTACATTGCCGGAGGTTGTAATACACAACCATCATCACAACAAAAAACTTGGGCTGCAGGTAGAAAAACTGGTGGATGGTTTAGTGTGAACCCAAAAAGTGTTGCAGATATCAAATATTACTTAAACCAAAATTACGCTGTTGCAGTATGTTTTGATGTAAATCAAAGTTTTTATGACATTCGTAACAACAACCACGTTTGGTCTAGTCTATACGGAAGCAGACAAGGTGGACACTGCGTATGTATAGTAGGATATGATGATGCTACGGGACTTTTTAAAGTACAAAACTCTTGGGGAGCAGGATGGGGCCGTAGTGGTTTCTTCTATGTGACTTATGCTAATATCACCAACGGAGCCTTCAATTGGGCGGGATGTATTGTCCCTAATCCATCGGCAAACTCTTAGTATTAGGATTAATTGGTAAGAAAAAGAGGCAGTTGTAAAACTAGCCTCTTTTTTATTGCAGGTATACATAATGATTGTAATAATCAATAATGGCTTTCCCTTTAAGTAAAACATCGGCGCCAATAATGCCATGAACAGGTTTTGTTTTGTAGGCACGTAAAGCTTCGTTTACATGTGAAAGATCAAAAATCACCAAGCTGAAATCAGTATCTTTCCAGCTCCCAAGTTGCAAACGATTGTGAGAAGAAAGTTGCGTTTCCATACCTGTTCCTCCAGCTCCTGAAGCTTTAGTTTTGGATTTTTTTGCCGATAATTCGAAGTACTCGATGCTTTCAAATCCAATACAGGAATTAGAAGCTCCGGTGTCCAGAATAAAACTTCCCGAAACTCCATTGATTTTGGCCTTAATAGACAAATGCTGTGTTTTGGTAATTTTGAACTTTATTTTTCGATACTTTGCTTTTTTAAGGACTTTCTGAAGATCTTCCATTTTCGATAAGGATTGAAAATCAAAAATAAACCAATTGCAGCCAATAAACTAATGCTATAGACGATATAATTGGAAGATTTTTCGGGTTGTGAAATAGTTCCGTAATAGACAAAAGCACTCCAATAATAAGGTGATTTTTTGGCATTTGGAATATTGGGATCTTTTAAAAAATCTCTTTTTGCATTGGCATTTGCTTCAACATAAGATTGTTTGTTTTTGAGGTTGGTATAAAAATCATCCATAAAAACAGAAGTCGTAAAATCGTTTACTTTCCATAACGAAAACAATAAATTTTTGGCACCCGCAAACTGAAATCCTCTTGCAATACTCATAGCACCTTCGGCTTTGTATAGTTTTCCTATCCCGGTTTCACACGCACTGAGAACTACCAGATCCGGATTGATGTTGAGGTTGTATAATTCTGAATATAAGATTTCCTGATCATAAAATTTGATGCTTGCCGGTGTTTCTAAATCGCCCGAAGAAGCATGTGTACTTAAATGCAAAATAGCATAATTCGCCGCATTATTTTTGAAATTAGAAAAGGTGGCGTTGCTGTTTTCAAAATACTGACCTCCAAAATTTTTCTTTATCGATTGCAATTCGTTTTTAGAAAAAGTCAAAGCAAAATTGGTTTTTTCGAAGATCGGAAAAATGCCCAAAACCGTTTTTTTAGCATTTGAATAGGGAATGGAGTTGAGGTAAAAGGAAGCCGAATTCGTATACCCAATATTAAAATCATTCAGGAAAAAATCCATTTTTGCAAAATTGGTCGTTTTGGATTCCTTTGTAATTAAAGCTTCAAATGGTAGAAAATTCAGAATCCCATCCGGCACTATGATAAGGCTGGGATAAACAGATTTTTTAGGTAGTTTTAAAATATCATAAACCTGTTTGCTGTATGTATTGTAGTCGGAAATAGCATTCGTAATCGCATCGGCTGAATTGAAATAATCCATAAACTGAACAATTTTAGGAATTGATACAGGCGTCGTATTAAGCCGATCTAAACGAATCTGATTGTTTTGTAAAGTAAAATAATATTGATTTTCAAATCCCATAAAATAGCAAATCATCATGGCTTTATCCTTTTCCAGTTTTGAAAATAAGGCTTTTAAATTGCAGGTTTCAGGAATATAGTTTCCGTTTTTAGACTCCGTTTTTTTGAGTAAAAGCATGATTTCGTTTTGCTTTTTTATAAGACGGTTTAGCTCTGAAAGCGTTGCCAAGTTTCCTTTCTGCTGTTCTTTTAAAATGGAATTGTTTAAGTTTTGAAGCTCGTACAAATAATGTTTTTCTGCTGCGGAAGCGTTTTTAATGTTGGAACGAAAACTTTTTAAAATGCCTGATTTGGTTTTTTCAGACAATTGAAAGGCGTTTTCAATATATTCAATTTTGCCTTCTTTTTGATATAAATCGCTATAGATAGCAATACATTTTTCAGTCCGGTTTCGGGATCGTAGTTGTGTAATGATTTTTGAGTTTTCATAAACCAAAGAATTCATGACTAAATTTTCGATATAAAATGAAATTTCAAAAGCTCGTATTGCTTCTTTTGGTTGCTTGAATTGGAAAATTTCCGCCTGTAGATCAAGCGCATCAATTAAAACCGTTTCCGCATACACTTGATTTTGATCCGGAAGACTGTTTTTTGAATTGTAATTGGGAACTAAAATTTTAAAAATAGCCGAAATCAGTTTCGTGCTTTCATTGTATTTATGTTCATCAAAAAGCAATAAAGCTTTTTCGTAGTATAGTTTTGCAAGTTTTCTGGGTTGTTGATTTTTGGTTTCTAAAAACAGTTTTTCGGCTTTTTCTAAATAGGAATTCGCAATTTTAAAATCTCCTCGCTGTCGATTTAGTGTTGCCAGATTCCGATAACAATTCGATAAAGTTTCGGATTGCTCTTTTTCATTTTTTAAATAGTTAACAGCCAATTCAAATGCCTTTTTAGCATGCTGATGAATTTCAGGACGCATTAAATTAGTTGTGGAACTTAACAAATAATTATTCCCGAGATTATTCAGTAAAATCCCTTTTTGAGAATTGGATAATTTCTCTGTTTTCAAAGTGTTTTGCAACAATTCAATGGCTAGAGAAATTTTACCCGAACTTTGATAAACGTTAGATAAATTGAGAATTGCTGCTATTTTCTGAGGCTCGTTTTTTTCGATATTGGCAATAAAATAATACTGTTTAATAGTGTTTTCAGCATTGTCATAGTCGCCCAGAATCGTGTATAAATTGCCCAAAGGTTTTAAACAAAACTCCACTATATCGTAGTTTTTGAGTTTGTTCTTCTGATAGATTTGCCAGGCCTTTTCGTAACTTTTGATCGCCTTTTCCGACTGCCCGAATTGATTTTCGTAATAGGCTTTGTTGCAGTTTAAAACCACCAAGGCTAGTAATTCTGCCTTAGATTTTGGTCTTGAATTTTTCCAGAAATCAGCTTCTGCTTTATCAAGCTTCTGCAGCCCCTCCGGACTTGGATTACCCACGAAAGTATCTACAACATGGTATATTTTATCTTCCTGACTTTGCCCAGAAACGGTCAGACTTAGGAAAAGGAAAATTAAACCATATAAGTGATGTGAGTTCATTTAAAGTTTGTTGATGGGAAGAGTTAAACCATATAAGTGATGTGAGTTCATTTGAAGTTTGTTGGCGGAGGAGTTAAACCATATAAGTGATATGAGTTCATTTAAAGTTTGTTGGTGGGGGAGTTAAACCATATAAGTGATGTAAGTTCATTTAAATATTGTTGGTGGGAAGAGTTAAACCATATAAGTGATGTGAGTTCATTTGAAGTTTGTTGATGGAGGAGTTAAACCATATAAATGATGTGAATTTATTTAAGATTTGTTGATGGAAAAATTAATCGCAACTATATTCAAGCCAGTATAATATGAACTTACATCACTTATATGGTTTAAAAAAAACCGCTAAAACTTCCAAATTCCATAAAACTGAAAATAATTAAAATTCTGTTCAAAGTTGATTACGTACCGTGCCCCGAGACTTGGACCAATTCGTGCCGCTCCGATTGTTAAGTCGAATAATAATCCGGTTTTAAAATCAGCAAAAGAATTTTTAACCGAATTCGAATCTGTTTTGGTGTTTATTACAAATTTTTCCGAATCCCCTTCAAAAGTTTCAATTTTTATGGTCTGATTTCGTTCCTGAGAAATATTAAAATTGGCTTGTAAACCCGCACCAACACCAATGTAGTTATTGATATTGTACCGAATCAGGATCGGGACTTCCCAATTGACACTTTTATTTTCAGTGCTTGTAGTAGTTCGTTGACGCTGTTTTAGGCCATTGGGACTTATAACAATACCGTCAACCACGCTTCCAGCACTGTCATATTGATTGATACTATTGAGCCATTCCACCTGCCAGTAAAAGCGATACGACTTAAAAGGAGAAATAGTGGCACCAACAAAGTAACTCGTCGAGTTGTCTAAATTCGGATATAGATTGTAACCCGCTTTTGCGCCAATAGAGATTCCGGGTAAAAATCGGGTAGTGGCGTAGTTGGTAATGATAGGTTCATTTTTGTCGAAAATGATCGCAGTACGGGTTCTCGTTTTTACTTTGTGAAAGTCTTTATTAAATTTCATTGAATATTTCACAAAGCCTTTTGTACTGTCTTTTTCGTGTACATTTTTCTGTTCACTTCCCGGTAGATAGATGTTTTTGAACGTAAAAAAGATCTGTTTTTGTTTGATAATCGTATCGAGGCAACTTACTGTCGGAACTTCATCTTTCGGACAAATCGGACATTCGGGATACATGCTTTCGATTTTGAAAGTCTTTTTGTCAAACATATCGGGAATATCAGTTTCAAGGCGAATCATTCTGGCGGGACCTTCTCCGTTGTTTTGGAAACGGGTTTTGAAATTTACCCGTTTAAAACGCACGAATCGATAGTTCATAAAACTTCCGTTAGACCCCATTTTGTTTGGGTCGTGAGAAGTAACAATTTCCATCTCAAGGTTTTTTATTTTATGGTTTTTATAACTTCGGTTAGGAACAAAGATGCCACGCATCGTAACAGTTGCGCTGGTATCTTTAATCATTTCGGGAGTCGTTTTGAACGTATAAAAAAGATTGCGGGTTTCGCCCGGATTGGCATCATCAAATTCTAATACCGAAACATTATGATAGGTTTTATGGGCGTCTGACAAGGAGGCATCCAGATCTTCTTCGGTTGTGGTATTTTTGTATTTTTTGATTCTTGAAATGCTTTCGGCAGAAGCCAGATACGATTTGGTATCCTCAAGATCATTCACCGAAGCCACCACGTTTTCTTTTACTTCACGTTCGTTGGCATGAGTCCTGAAATCTACTAATTCGAAATTGTTGTTTTTGAATTGCTTTTCATTGTAAAACAAATAGAGCTTTCCACTCGAAACATAATTTTCCAGATTTTGATAACTCACTACAACTACCATTTCCTGTTCCGGAATAGGATCACAGTTTTTTAAGAGGGCAAAGCCGTTCTGATCTGCAATAGAAGCAATGTCCTTATAATTAGAATCTGTAATGTCATTTACAGCAACTTTTTTAGGACGTGTTGCCGGAGGTTTCCCGTTGTCGTAATTGTTGGTTACGGCTAGTCTTGTGGTGTAATTGCCCTTGTTTTTATAGACATGTTTAGGCTCGGCCTCTTTGCTGTAATGTCCGTCTCCTAGTTCCCATAGATAGGAATAACTTGGTTTTGGAGCACCTGCAATTGGAATTAAAGGTGGCGTCTCAGGTTTGAAAGTAACCTGATTCCCGTTCTGATTGTAAATAATAGTTGCTCTTCGGGTTATGGTGTCTTTTACCTTAGTTTGTGCCAACGCCATTACAGAGGAAAGAAAAATTAAATAACATAAAAGCTTTTTCATATCGAGGAGGTTTTTTATCTCTGAGGTATGCAGCGTCCTTTTCTGTCCATCGTTGCAGATGGCGGAAAGACACCGTTCAGATAGCTGTTGGGGACAGGATTAGCTTCTGTAGCACATCATAAATAATTGTAAGACAGATTAAATGTAAAAAAAAGTGATGAGCTAATCACCACTTTTTCTCAAAAAGTATTTAGTAAGTTACTGAATAGCATTAATTGCTGCTACCAGTTGCGCTTCGGTGCCGACTGTTGTTTCGGCAAGTGTGAAGCTATAAATATCGCCGGCAGCTACGGTTACCCCTTTTATTGCGTAGCGCCATTGACCATTATCTTCCGTTACAAAAATCACATGACAAGCCAATCCAATTGGAATTTGTCCGTAGTGTTCACTAAACAATCCGGCTGTTGTATAGGTATCCAGTTTGGCCAATGCGTTTGTTCCTTCACCATCATAAGACAAATAAACAGCACTGTTGTTGTTGTCATACCCTTCAGGTGCATCTACAAGAAGGCTTGTTTTTGGTCGAGGATCACTGTAAAAACGGTCCACGTTTGTCCATCCAAAGTTTCCAAAAGTAACATAGTAGTTTGATGCTTCTCCTTTTACACCGCCACCATTTTGACCTTCACCATCTTTAGCTTGTTTCCAAACCAATTCTCCTGCTTCGTCAATTCTTCCTGTCCATAAGGTCATCGCATTGTCTACACCATCCGTTAAAGCTGCCGGAATGATCATACTCATAGAACAAGAGGTTTGAAGTGCAACACCCCCTTGTGTAGCCTTAATAAAAAATTCACCTCCCGAAATCAATAAGTTTTTCTTTCCGTCTGTTGTAAGTCCCATGGTAGGTTTGTTGGTCACGAGCATGTTTCCTTTGTCAAAAAGTTCGATGTATTCAATGTCAACGGTTCCGGTCACGGGAGTTCCGTTTTTCATTAAACAATCTCCGTTGATGCTTACTTTCACACCTTTGGCAGAAGTAAAGGTTACCACACCACTTGCGGCTGTGATGGTGAAGTTTTGTGTGTTTTTTTTGACTCCTTGTTCTCTGATACTTTTGAAGGCTGCAGGAGTTGCAGGCAGAATCACATTGTTGTCGCCATCGTTGTTGTCGCTGTTGTCACAACTTACTAATGTCGTTATAGCGAATAATAAAAGTCCGATTGTTTTAAAATTTGTTTTCATGATGTTTAGTTTTAATAGTTATTTGTGAATAGATGTTTATGAAAGGGAAATTGTTACCCTCTGTTTTTACTTTATTTCGATTTATACTAGTAGATCAATGGCATGGAGAATTTGTTACCCCTCTTTTTAATAAATTATTTCGAAAGGCATTTTTCTTCAAAAACATTCCCGTCTTCATCCAGTGCAACCAATATGTCTTTCTTTTTTGAAAATGAAATAACAAAGTACAGCCACACTATTGACCAAAGACCCATAGTGAGGACCGTAAGAAACAGATGGAAAGGATGATTGATTTCTTTTTTTTCTTTGGATAAAACAGCATAAGGTAATTTTTCGTTATGCTCGATAATGACAAAACCATTTCGTTTTTTAGCGGTAAGCATTTTGTGAAACTGATCCAGATTTTTTTCGTTTATAAGTTGATAACTTTCCATGTCACTTCATTTTTTGAATTGTTTAAAAAGATTCTTGTGCTGTTATATCAATTTGATTTTGTAATTGTTACCCCTGTTTTTGAAATTTATTTTAAGATTCTTTTTACATTAGCGAATTAAAAGTTGTTTTATGGCCAAAACTAAAATTCATTCCGACCAAAAATATATTGAAGGACTTGCTGCTAATAATTCGACTATAATTCAGGAGATTTATAAAAAGTATGTTCCGAAAGTTGTTTTCTATATTAGGAACAATTCCGGTAATCAGGATCAGGCACAGGATATTGTTCAGGAAATAATGATACTGCTTTTTAATCAGGCCAAAGCCAATACACTACAGCTAACCTGTCCGTTTGATGCCTACTTTTTCTTGTTGTGTAAAAGAAAATGGCTAAACGAATTAAAAAAAACTGCCAATAAGGGGGTAACAATTAATGAAGATGCGGGATCTATAAGTGAATCTGCTCATGAATTGGTAGAGCAAACCAAAGAATTTGATGAAAAACAACAACTTTTTGATACCATGTTCCAAAAATTAGGAGACAAATGTCAGGAAGTATTAAAGTTGAGTTTTACCCTAAAAACGATGGAAGAAGTTGCCGAAAAGCTTAATGTTACTTATGGGTATGTCCGTAAAAAGAAATCATTATGCATTGGCCAGTTAACACAGTGGATTCAGGAAAATAAAAACTTTAAATCTCTAAAAAATAACTAGTCATGAACGAAGAACGCTACATATTATTCGATCAATACCTTCAAAGCGAACTGACTGTTGATGAAAAAGCGAATTTTGAAAAACAATTATCCGAAGATCAGGAATTTTCTGCGGAGTTTGAGGCTTTCCAAATAGCGCAGCAGCAATTAGAAAATAAATTCGGAATTGCAGCAGAAAGAGAGGCGTTTAAAGAAAATCTGATGAAGATTTCGGACAACCATTTCAATAAAAATAAATCAAAAGTAATTGCCCTGAAACCTTGGAATTATGCAGTTGCGGCCTCTGTAGTACTTTTGGTAGGATTGTTCTTTTTTAATTATACTCAAAAACCGATTTACGAAGAGTATAGTGAGCACGAACAGGCTTATTTTACGGAAAGAGGGGATGTAAATACAGCTTTAAAACAAGCAGAAATAACTTTTAATGCTCATAATTACAAAGCTGCAATCCCGCATTTTGAAACGGCTCTAAAGGAATCAAAAACACCCGAAGTTCAATATTTTTATGGAATTTCTTTATTAGAAGACAATCAGTATAAAAAAGCAGAAACCACCTTCGAAGAGCTAAGATCCGGAACCTCGGCATACAAATACAAAGCAACCTGGAGTCTCGCTTTGTCTAAATTGAAACAAAAAGATTATATCGGTTGTAAAGAGATCCTGCGCACCATTCCTCAGGATTATGAAGATTATGTTGAAGTTCAGATTCTACTGAGGGATTTGAGATAGTAGTTTTCAGTCTCAGTATTCAGTCTCAGTATTCAGTCTCAGTATTCAGTCTCAGTATTCAGTCTCAGTATTCAGTCTCAGTATTCAGTTATTCGGCATGCCGGGACTGAGACTGAGACTGAAAACTGAGACTCTTTATTTCGTCCTAAAATTCCTCGTTTTTAAAATTTATTATTTACATTCGGCCAACCAAAAAACAACCAAATTTTAAACCGAATGAAAAAGGTTATCCTGTTACTTCTTCTTGTGTCTTCACAAATTGTGTTGGCAAATTCAAAAATTACCGAAACCGAAAAACTTACCGCCACTTGCAAAGTGTGGGGATTTCTGAAATACTATCATCCAAAGGTAGCGAACGGAGATTTTAACTGGGATCAGCAGTTGTTGGAAATTTTGCCAAAAATAGATAAAGCAAAGACAAAAGAAGAGTTTTCATTAGTGTTGGAAAATTGGATTGATGCTTTAGGCGAGGTAAAAGCAATTGCGCCAATTGTAGTACCAAAAGATACAGACTACTTTGATAAAAACTTTGATTTATCGTGGATTAGCAAAAATAAAAACTTCTCGAAAAGACTTTCGAAGAAATTAAAATTTATAGAAGAAAACAGATTTCAAGGAACGCTCTTTTATATAGAAGGTAAGGAGCATGTTGGAAATGTTGCTTTGAAAAATGAAAGCTATAAAAATCCGGACTTTAAGGATCAAAATTCAAAACTTCGACTGCTGTTTATGTATTGGAATTTAATTGAATATTTTTTCCCCGATAAATACCAAATGGATCAGAAGTGGGATACAACTTTAGAAAAAACAATCCCCCTTGTTCTTAAATCTGAAAGTGCTGATGCTTTTTATGGCGCAATGAAAAAATTAGTGTCTAAACTTGATGATAGTCATGTAGAGTTTTTCATATATCCTACTACCGCATCAACTACTAAGATAAAGAGATATTTTCCTGCTGATGGTAAGATAATTGAGGAGAAACTGGTGGTTACAGAAATTTTGGGCGACAGTCTGGCACAGGCATACGATATAAAAATCGGTGATGTAATTACTAAAATAAATGATAAGACAATAAAAGAACTTATTTTAGAAAATAAAGACATGATTTGCGCGTCAAATGAAGCTTCGTATCTGGATAAACTGGTCAAGATGATTTTGTTAAGTAATTCAGATACAGTCAAAGTAGAGTTTTTAAAAGACGGCCAGTACGGTACAAAAACAATGACCTGGTTTAATTATCATGATTCTCACCGAAACGAGTTCAAAAAAGGAGCTCAAAAAAAGAAAGAAAAGTTTAAGCTTTTAGAGAATAACATCGGTTATGTCAATATGGGAGTGCTAAAAGACAGAAATATTCCGGACATGATAGGGGCTTTAAAAACGACTAAGGCAATCGTTTTTGACATGAGAAACTATCCGAACGGTACTTACCAGGAAATAGGAAGGTTTATAAACCCTCAGGAAAAAGAATTTGCAATCTACACCCGTCCCGATTTAAGTTATCCGGGAAAGTTTGTATGGAGTGGAGGAACCTCAATTGGTTTTGAAAATAAGGATCATTATAAAGGAAAGGTAATTGTACTGCTCAACGAGAAATCGGTAAGCCAATCAGAATGGACAGCAATGTGTTTTCAAACCGCCGGAAATACGACCATAATCGGAAGCCAAACCGCGGGCGCAGATGGCAACGTTTCTGAATTTGATTTCGAAGGATTTCATACATTATTTTCCGGAATTGGAGTGTTTTATCCGGACAGACGCGAAACACAAAGAATCGGTATTGTTCCGGATATAGAAGTTAAACCAACCATAAAAGGAATCCAGGAAGGAAAAGATGAGGTATTAGATCGTGCATTACTATTTGTAGAATCAGGTAAATAACAGTGTCTTTTTCGATATTAATAAGCCTTCCGAAAGCATAACCAATAATCTTTGTAGTAGTCAGAGGATGTAAAAGTTACTCTAAAAGTTACACACAGAATAAAGTTCACGATAAAGAGATCAGTTAGCACAAAGATAAAAAAGAATCAGTTTTAATCCGCGTCTTCACGTCAGTGAACCCGTTTAATCCGTGTCCCATTTTTAACGTAATACTTGTGAGTACAATCAAATTGGGAAAGTGTACAATATTGTCGTAATTTTGGCTTTTTTAAATTGATACATTTGAATTCAACAGTAATTATTACCGATACGCACACCCATTTATATTCAGAAGAGTTTGATCAGGATCGTGACGAAATGATACAACGCGCCATAAACGCAGGAGTAACACGTTTTTTTATTCCTGCAATTGATGCAGCCGCAACACAATCGATGTACGACTTGGAGCAAAATTATCCCGAAAATGTATTTTTGATGATGGGGTTACATCCCACTTACGTGAAAGACAATTATCTGGACGAATTGAAACACGTAGAAACCGAATTGACAAAGAGACAGTTCTACGCCGTTGGTGAAATTGGAATCGATTTGTATTGGGATAAAACACATCTCAAAGAGCAGCAATTCGCCTTTAGAAGACAAATTCAGTTAGCGAAACAATATAAATTACCGATCGTAATTCATTGTCGTGAAGCGTTCGATGAGATCTTTGAAATTCTCGAAGAGGAGAAATCAGCCGATTTATTTGGAATTTTTCACTGTTTTACCGGAACACAGGATCAGGCTTTACAGGCAATATCCTACAATATGAAGCTCGGAATCGGGGGTGTAGTAACTTTTAAAAACGGAAAAATTGATCAGTTTTTAAATCAAATCGATTTAAGACATATTGTTCTCGAAACCGATTCGCCCTATTTGGCGCCAATTCCGTACCGTGGAAAGAGAAATGAAAGTAGTTATGTTATTAATGTAGTAGCAAAATTAGCAGATATTTATAACGTTTCTGAAGCAGAAATAGCGGCAATTACAACACAAAATTCAAAAGACGTTTTTGGTATTTAACCCACAACTTACAATACTTTGATTTTTTTTTTGTTCTTTTGCGCATTAAAATAGATATTTATAATGCAGAGATTTGATGCCATTCGACCTTTTTATGATTCAGAAATAAATGAAGCACTTCATGGTGTTGCTAATCATCCGATGATGAAAGCCATGATGAATTTTACTTTTCCGGAGTTAGAAGACGAAGTTTGGAAAGATCAATTGAGAAAAACACATTCGATTCGTGATTTTCAATGTAATTTTATTTATCATACGATTCAGAAAGTACTGGAAAGAAGTTCAGAAGGACTTACAACTTCAGGCTTTGAGAAATTAGAAAAAAATACTTCCTATTTGTTTGTCTCCAATCACCGTGATATTTTGTTAGATACCACTTTGCTGAATGTTTGTTTATTCGAACACGGTTTGGTGATGACGGCATCTGCTATTGGAGATAATTTAGTTAAAAAAGCATTTTTAAGCACATTGGCAAAACTGAATAGAAACTTTTTAGTTCTGAGAGGGTTAACGCCAAGAGAAATGTTACAGAGTTCTAAGTTATTGTCTGAGTATATGGGACAATTACTGCTTCGCGAAAATCGTTCAGTTTGGATTGCGCAAAGAGAAGGACGTACCAAAGACGGAAATGACGAGACCAATCCGGGAGTACTTAAAATGATTGGAATGGGTTCTGATGAGGCTAATCTAATGGATTATTTCAAAAAAATAAAAATAGTTCCGGTTTCAATTTCATACGAGTACGATCCGACAGATGTTTTGAAAATGCCACAATTAATGGCAGAAGCAAACAACGAAGTTTATATTAAAGAGAAAAACGAAGATTTCATGACCATTTTAAGTGGTATCATGGGAACGAAGAAAAGAATACATATTTCTGTTGGAGACGTTTTAGATACAGAAATTGACCAGATTGCAGCGGAGAATGATAATGCCAACAAACAAATTCAGGCTTTGGCACAAGTAATTGATGATTCTGTTTTGAAAAACTATCAATTATGGCCGACCAATTTTATCGCTTACGATATTTTGAACGAGACAGATAAATTCTCACACAAGTACAAAGAGAGCGAGAAATCCCTTTTTGAACGTCGTTTAGAAATGAGAATTGGCAGCGATAATCCGGTTACAAGACAAGGATTTTTGGCTATGTACGCCAATCCAGTGGTTAGTAAATTAAAATATCAGGATGTCATCTAAAGCTAAAATACTTTTAATTTATACCGGAGGAACTATCGGTATGAGCAAAGATTTTGAGACAGGAGCGCTCAAAGCTTTCAACTTTAGTAAATTATTACAAAAAATTCCGGAGTTAAAACAATTGGATTGTGAAATCGAAACGGTTTCATTTGAAAACCCGATTGACTCTTCCAATATGAATCCCGAAATGTGGACCAAAATTGCCACAATTATCGAGGAAAACTATATTCCTTTTGATGGGTTTGTAGTGTTGCATGGTTCAGATACAATGTCGTATTCTGCTTCAGCATTGAGTTTTATGCTTGAGAATTTAGCTAAACCCGTAGTGTTTACCGGATCGCAATTACCAATTGGAGATTTACGCACCGATGCTAAAGAAAATCTGATTACTGCTATTCAGATTGCTTCACTTCAGGAAAATGGTAAACCCGTGATTCATGAGGTTTGTTTGTATTTTGAATATAAATTATACCGTGGCAATCGAACTTCAAAAGTAAATGCAGAACATTTTAAAGCCTTTACCGCACCTAATTATCCTGAATTGGTAGAGTCAGGTGTACATTTGAAATTAAACGAACATTTATTTCTGCCTATAAAATCGGCTGCAGACTTAATTGTCCATAAGAATCTGGACAATCATGTAGCAATTGTAAAAATGTTTCCCGGAATGAGCGAAGCTGTTTTAGGTTCAATTCTGGCAACTCCCGGTTTAAAGGGAATTGTTTTGGAAACATACGGTTCCGGAAATGCTCCAACCGAAGATTGGTTTTTGAGTTTGATAAAAAAAGCAATTCAATCCGGCTTGCATATTGTAAATGTTACACAATGTTCGGGAGGAAGTGTGAACATGGGGCAATACGAAACCAGTACGGCTCTGAAAGAGTTAGGCGTAATTTCAGGAAAAGACATTACAACCGAAGCCGCAATTACAAAACTAATGTATCTGTTAGGACATAAAATCAAAGCAGAAAACTTCAAAACAATATTCGAAACCGCTTTGCGTGGAGAAACTTCGTTATAAATAATTAAATTCCAATATTTAAAATTCCAAATTCAAAATTCCAAAATTGAGAAAATTGATTTCTTAATTTTGGAATTTTGTTTTTAGCAGATAAACGTAAATCTTTCCAGGTTCAAGACATACTTTCGCATATAATTATTCAATATGTTTTTGCACGAAAGGGAAGCAACTCCCAATATACTTTTAACTATAAAAAAATACCAGATTACAAGAAGCCAAATCTAAAATGAACTTATATCACTTATATGGTTCAAAGCTCACAAGTTTAGAATTTTAATTATTAGAGTTTTACTTTTGCTTCCAGGCATAAATCTTTCCAGTTTGATTTGGATGGTTTATGGAATACAAGCTTTTCCATATAATTATAAAATATATTTTTGGGCGTAAAGAGAACAACTCTTAGTATACTTTTAAGTTGCTGCTAGTATGTTAAAAAAATACCAGCTACCAACAAACCAAGTCTAAAATGAACTTATATTACTTATATGGTTCAAAGTTCGCAAGTCCACAAGTTTGGAATTTGGATTTTAATTATTGGATTTTAAATTATCAGTATTTCTGTATTGAACAGGGCAAGTCTCCAATTCCTCTGCAGTTTTGTGATTTTTGTAATACACATAAACAAGCACAGAGATAAGACAGATTACCCCCTGTATAGCCACTGTCGCTCGCACACCTAGCGAATGAGAAATGTATCCAATAATCAAACTGCCCACAGGAATCATTCCCTGATAAGCCATCATATAATAACTAATACTTCTCGAACGCATGTTTACAGCACTTTGTGTCTGAATATAAATATTTATCGATGAGGTTTGTCCCATCATTCCAATACCACTTAGGGTCATACAAATAAGAGCAACAGTTAGACTGCCCGAAATCGCTAGAATAATGACACTGAAACCGAGCAGTAAACTCGATGCAATCATTATTTTATTCATGTTTTTGGATGTTTTTAAGTTGGCAAGGTAGATAGCAGCTAAAACAGAACCAATACCGGCGGCACTTTCAAACCAGCTAAAAGTTTGGGCATTTCCATTAAAAATATCTTTAGCAAAAACAGGCATAAGCGTATTAAAAGAAATTACAAACAAACTACTGCACATAAGCATAAGTAACATTCGGGCCATTTCAGTTTCTTTTTTCACATAATCCAGACCTTCCATGAAATCATCCAACATTTTGAGTTTGTTTTCTGCTTTGATATGGGGTGTGATTTTCATCAACATCAAAGAAATTAGAACCGGAATATAACTTAGAAAGTTTCCCATAAAACAAATGTCTTCACCATATTGATGCAAAATAATTCCGGCAAGAGCGGGTCCTGCAATTCTCGCAAAGTTGTTTAGAGTTGAGTTTAGCGCTACTGCATTTGGTAAATCTTCTTTGTCGTTTACAATATCAATCATCATAGTTTGTCGACAAGTCATATCAAAAGCATTGATAATACCCTGTATAAGACTCAGCGCTAGTATAAAGTTAATGTTGTATATTTTTAGATAAATAAGGAGTGCCAATGCGCCTGCCTGTAGCATTGCCAAAGATTGTAATACCATCATACAACGATGTCTGTCGTAACGGCCAATAATACTTCCGACCAGAGGTGCTAAAAATAAGGATGGGATCATACTTAAAAAAGTCGCCAGTCCAAGTAAAAATACAGATCCTGTTATGCTATAAACCATCCAGCTTACAGCAGTTTTTTGCATCCAGGTACCAATAACCGATACCGACTGACCGTAAAAGAATAATTTGAAGTTTTTTGATTTTAACGCCTTAAACATGATGCCTTTTGTTTTTTTACAAAGTTCGGAATTATGATTTCATTAGAAAAATTAATAATTTTACTGATAATAAGTAGTAAGACTTATCAATATGGAAATTTATCAACTACACTATTTTATAAAAACAGCTGAGGTATTACATTTTACAAAAGCAGCGGAGCTTTGTTATGTAACACAATCCGGATTGTCACAGCAAATAAAAAAACTCGAAGAAGAACTCGGAATGCCTTTATTCGTCAGAATTGGGAAAAAAGTACAACTCACCGAAGCCGGATCTGTTTTTTTGATTCATGCCAAACAGGTTATAGAAAATGTGCAAAACGGTAAGCAGGCAATCGATGATTTAAACGATATGATTGGTGGGGAGTTACGACTTGGTGTGACCTATATCTTTGGACTTTTGATTTTACCGGTGATCAATTCGTTTGCAAAAAGATATCAGAATTTGAAAATTGTGGTAGAGTACGGAACAACCGAAGCTTTAGAGCAGAAACTAATGAAGAACGAATTAGATTTGGTTTTGGTTATTTCGTCTCATGAAATTGGACTTCCAATTCAGAAAGTGCCTTTGTTTACTTCTCAGATGGTGATGGTGGTTTCAAAATCACATCCTTTGGCGATTTTAGATAAGATTGCTTTCAAGAAAATAGAAGAGATTCCACTTATTTTGCCGGGAAAAGGTTCTAATTCGAGAGAATTTGTGGAAGGGTTGTTTCTCAAGCACAATATGAAACCCAAAATTGCGATCGAATTAAATTCTATTCATGCTTTGCTGCAAATGGTAGAAAACAGCGATTGGGCGACTATAGTTGCTGAAAAAGCGCTGAAAGGCTGGGATAATCTGAAATCTATTGTGATTACCGGAGTTCCGACTAAAAGAGATTCCTTTATGTTGACGATGGGAGGATACCAGAAAAAGGCCGTAAAATTGTTTATGGAGGAGTTTAGAAAAAGTATTTAAAAGGAATGTTGGATTTTACTTTTGTAAGTCACTTTTTTTTATGTTATTTGCAAACCGAAAATAGAGAGGTGTCCGAGTGGTTGAAGGAGCTAGCCTGGAAAGCTAGTATATGGGTAACTGTATCGTGGGTTCGAATCCCATCCTCTCTGCCATAATTTTGTTAACCCTTGTAAACAATGAGTTTGCGAGGGTTTTTACAAAAATCTTGTGTCAAATTTGTGTCAATCATTTATAGTTTAAAAAACGCTGTGTTTTTAAACCATAAAAAAAAATGCCAAATTCTCAAAAAATCACCTCCCGTGCGAAATGCACAATTTTTATTGACTACAAACCCGCTGAACTTCGGGAAAACAAAGATTGGATCATTGTTTACTACGCTAAGAATCCAGTAAATCAAAAATTAGAAATGCAAAGGCTACGTGTGCCGACAATGGCAAATAAGGCCGAAAGACTTAAGCATGCCAAACATATTGTTACAGAAATCAACATTAAGCTTTATGGTGGTTGGTCACCTTTCTTTGAACAAACAGGTAAAAGCTATAAAAGTTTTGAGGATGCAGTTGCGGAGTTCTTAAAGTATTTGAATAAGCAGGTCAAGGACATGGTTTTTAGAGCAGATACATTACGAACCTATACTTCTAATATGAATTTGGTAAAACAGTTCATTAAAGAGAAGGGATTAGGTGTAAAATTCGCTTTAGAGATTAATAAACAGCTTGTTGTCCAATACTTAGATTGGATTTATATTGATCGTGGTAACTCTCCAAGAACTAGAAACAATCATTTAACTTTTATGAAGTTGTTTTGTTCCTATTTAGTAAATAGGGGAGTATTAGTTGAAAATTCTGCAGTAGGAATTTTGCCAATGAAAACACCCCCGAAGAATCGGGAAGTGTTCCCGCCAGAAATAAAAGAAAAAATACAACAAGAGCTGGCCACATATACTAATGGTTTTAACGCTCTTTGCTTAATGACTTATTTTTGCTTTGTACGGAATACGGAGTTAGGAAAAATGAAAGTGAACACGGTAAATTTAAAAGGGAACTATATTTTTTTATCGAAAGAAATTTCAAAAAATAAAAAGGATGAGTTTGTGACTATTCCAACGCAGTATTTACCAATTATTACAAAACATATTTTAAATGCAAATCCCGATCATTATTTGTTTTCTAGCGATGATTTTAAAACGGGATTAAAACAAATGCCTGTACGCAAGATTGCGACTGCATGGGAGAAAATTAGAGATCGTTTGAAATTAGATAGTAAGTATCAGTTTTATTCTCTTAAAGATACAGGAATAACAGATTTATTAAATAGTGGTGTTCCTGCAATAAAAGTGCGAGACCAAGCACGTCATTATGATATAAAAATTACAGAAATTTATACGCCAAGAAACAAAGGTTGTGACGAAACGATACAAAACGCAAATATTTCTTTTAGCTAATGTTGCAGTTGTGCCACTACTTGTGGTTTGACTTGGTTTTTGTTAGAAACATTAGAAACAATGTGTATTCGGCTTGTTTATAGCGTGTTATGTTTCTGATTGTGTTTCTTGATAGGTTTTGAGTTTGGAAACATAAAAAATAAAAAGAAACATTTGGTTAGTATAAAGTAGATTTTTTTTAACCAGATCTTTCCCGGCACTTTGTCCAGGAACTAAAAATAATCTACTTTATTATATAGAGCTCTTATGCTTACTTAAATTGTATTTGATAATTTATATATTTGGTTAAAACTAAAAAAAATGAATAGAATAATACTAATTGGAAATGGTTTTGATTTAGCTCATGGAATGAAAACAAGCTATAATGATTTTATTAATGATTATTGGTCAAACACAATATTAAGTATATTAGAAATTAAAGAATCGTCATTTGAAAATTTAGAAATTAAAATTACGGAAATATCCTCGCTTTTGTCTTTGTATTTGTCTAAAAACAAGAGTTATCAAGATCTTGTTGAAGGCTTGGAGAAGACAAAAGGCAAGATGGTTTTTAAAAACAAATTTCTTGAGCAAATAAATGAAAAAAAGCAAATTCAAAATTGGGTTGATATCGAAAACGAGTATTATTTGCTTTTAAAAAAAGCATTTAAGGATGAAAATTGCACATATAAAATTTCTCAATTAAATTCTGACTTTACCGAAATACAAAAACTATTAGAAAACTATTTAAAAAAAATAGAAACGAATTTCAGAAATGATTTTGGTAATGATGAAAGTGATGTCAATTTAAAAATATCTATTGGTAACAAAGTCTACTCTCAATTCAAGTTGAAAGATTTTACTGAAGCATCTATTAATAAAAAAGTTGACTCTGAATACCTAGAAATTAAGGATGACCTGAAGGCTATTAATTCTGGAATTGTTAACATGAAGGATATAAATGAGAAAAAGCAAAATTTAATCTCCGCAATAGGGAAAAGTGATCCTAGAACAATCATAAGAAAAAGATTGCTTTCTGAAACAGCTACTAATTATTTTAATCTGCAACCGGCCGAAATTTTATTTTTGAACTTTAATTATACTTTTACTGAAATTTTGTACAATAATCTTACTTGGTTTGAGCTTATCAATGTTGGTAAAAACCTAGAAAAAAGTGTAATTCATATTCATGGAACTACGGACCCAAAAGATAATAATAATGTTATTTTCGGTTTTGGAGACGAAATAGACGAAGATTACAAATCTATTGAAAATCTAAATGATAATATTTTTCTTGAAAATATAAAGTCAATTAAGTATTTCGAAACAGATAATTACAAAAAACTATTAGAATTTTTAAATAGTGGAGATTACCAAATATTTATTTTTGGTCATTCTTGTGGAAATTCAGACAGAACGCTTCTAAGTACACTTTTCGAGCATAAAAATTGTGTCTCGATAAAACCATTTTATTATAAAAGAGAAAAAGATGATAACTATAGTGAAATTGTACGAAACATTACTAGAAATTTTAGTAATAAAGCAGTTTTGAGAGATAAAGTAGTAAATAAAGAATATTGCGAACCCTTAACATAAAAATTTTGTTTTAGGACAATTTTTAGATAATGAGAAAGCCGTTGCAAAATTCTGCAACAGCTTTCTCATTAAAAAACAAAACTAACGACATTTATTTATTGTGGTGCAATCTCTAATTCAGGAACATTTCTCCAACGCAAAAAGGCTTGTATTCCATTATAATCTGCAGTGGTCAAAGACAAGTGCCATGTATCGCTAACCGCATTATAATCATATCTCACGTCTGAACGAATATGCAAGGGGTCAGCGCTCATAAATGAAAACGTGTTATTGTCAGGATTCACAATTAATTTGACATCAAAGAAGCGATGAAATGAATTAGAATTAAATCTAAAAAACAAATCATCTAAGGAATACAAATATTCTATGCTCGAGTTATTGGACATCAAAGGGTTTAAATCAGTACCCCCGTAAAACGGTTTAATGTAAGGCGTTAAAGTGTTCTCTGTAAAACCGCCATATTCAACGGTAACATCATTGGGATATTCTGCACCCTGCAATTTTTGAAAACGTATAAACTTTGAATTTTTAGTGATAAAATCTTTACTATGAACAAACGTAGGTCTTACAATCCCGTACAAAGAATTTTTTAGACTACCAGCATCCCCTGAACCGCTTTGAGTTTTATTGCTTACAAAGAAAAACTTCTTTGATAATTCGATTAAGAAATCATTAAAATTGTCCGCTTCAATAACGGGCACACACGCTTTGTTATCCACATGATTATAATCCAAAATCAAAGGGTTTTCCCCGAATGAAGCATTCGACTGTATTTTAAACTGATTTGGAGCTTCGGGGATTCTCAGGACATTCTGAGACGGACTTAAAGAAGCAATCAGAGTATTGTCTAATTTCTGCAGTAATACATTACCATTTGTGTCTTTTATTAATTTTATGATTCTTTGGGAAACGCTGTTCATTGGTTTTTATCTTTTAGATTTAGACGCTTTTTTTATGGTTTTCTTTTTAACGGCTTTCTTCTTTGCAGGTTTTGCTTTGACGATTTCTACTTTGACAATTTTACCGCCTTTTACATATTTAAAACCTTTTTTTAGTGTTCCATCTGCTTTAAGTCCTGTGGATTTAACAACACTTCTACATACTTTTTTTAATCCTCTTACTGTCTTTTTTGTTACTGCCATGATTGGTTGATTTTTGATTGATGAATGATTGAATTGTAGATTTTTTCGTCAAATTAGCCAGGAGAAATTTGCACCGGCGCTTGAAAAAAATCTACTTTTATTAACTTACCACAAAGGATAATTTTTTGTTTTTCGTTGTTGGTTCTGGTGATGCTTCGGGTTCTTCTCTCTGCAGCTTTTTATAAAAAATGTTGAATTTCAAAGCATCAAGGGGTTTGCTTTGGTAACGATTTTTGTCGGTGTAGATGTAGTTTTCTCTGTAATCGGATTTTTTCTCAGTAAACAAAACTACATCAGCATCAAACTGACTTTTACTCCCTCCTCTCATTTTACCGTCTGTGGTCTGTTGGAAAATGACAATGAACAATTTACCGTCGTATTTCTTTCTCAAATCTTTGTCCACTTCAAAGCCTTTGTGCATTTCCTGCATTTTAGAAAAACTATCGATAACTATTACATCATTGTCCCTAATGAGTTTGTCTAAATCTGAAACGCTTTTAATCTCAGGAGCTTCAATATTTTGCAACGCCTTAGGGTTTAAATACTCTTCCGCTTTGTCATAATACAAACTACTCTCGGGATGTTCCTCGATACTCGCATGACCAACTTTGTAATTTTGAGCTAAGGCGTTGATAAGCTGAAAACACATTCTAGTTTTCATTGATCCCTGACCTCCCGTAAGAGACACGACAACACTTTCTTTTGTCTTTATCTCAATTTGTCCAAGAAACTCGGCAATGTCTTTATGCTCTACTTTATAAAAATCAACATTGGTAGGTTTGTTAGCCATTTTATAAGCAAGCGTATTTTTGTTCACGTTTCCCTTTATAACTGTAACCTTTTGCTTTGCAACGGGCTTTGCAATGCTTTTTATAACAATTGCCTTTTTAGGTTTTGATGCTATAATTTTTCTTTTCCTTTTCGCAGCTCCGGTTAAACCCTCGAACAAATCCAATTGTTTGGTTTTAGGTTTTTCCTTTGTTTTTGTCTTTTCTTTAATGATCGGTTTGGCAACTACTTTTTTGATAGGCTCGGGGATCGGTTTCAAAAGCGGTTTTTCTTCTTCTTTTTTTACCTCTTGGGTATTTACTACCTCACGCCCTAAAATATGATTACTTGCCTTTTGAGCTTGCGCCGATGCTTTTAAGAAAAAACGATTGTCGTCGGTGAGCTCGTCAATTAAATGCCTGTTCCAACTCTGCAGATACTTTGCGGAATTTTCTTTAGTATGAAACAAGATTCCTGATTCACTACAAAGAAAGACCGCCCCGAGCTCTGCAATTAATTCCTCAAAGGCATAATTTCCAGTACCGCCCCCTTTTCTTGTACCTGTCATATCTCTGTTGAGCCTTTTTTCTGCGCCTGTACTGTGTACGGCTTCATGAAAAAAGGTAGAATAATAAAAGGCTTCACTTGTAAAAGCTTCGATAGTCGGCATATTTAATTCGTCCGTACTGGGGCGATAATAGGCTCTATCTCCAACATTGGTATATTTTGGAGGATTCTTAAACCCGTCAATTATTGCCTGTGCTGCATCGATTGGATTGGTAACTTTTCTTTCTTTTGCTTCAGGGAATTTTAAACCTTCACAATCATCAGCTCGAAATACATTGTAATACTTTAAAACAGGAAACTTGGTGAGATTCTTTTTTAAATCGTCTTTGGTAAGTGCATTGGCTTTTACAAAATCACCAAACTTTTTATTATCGTTGGTTTTGAATTTCAGGTTGTCGCTATGGTAGTCGTGAATGAGCGTGTAATAAATAACACGTCTTGCCTTACTACCTTTTTTAAGCTTTGCTTTGGCTTCTTCAATTTGGTTAAACGTCAGATAGTAAGGTTGGATGAAATCTGCAGGAACTAAATAAGGATTTTTGTTTTCATCGAATTTTATATCATAGTTCAAAATAAAATTTGCTCCTGTGTATTCCTTTTTAGAAACATAATTCATAACCGAATTACCTGTACCTGAACCTTTCCATTCTTTTTGCCAAGGCAGATGTCCGACTTTCTTGATTGTATTGATAATCAAATCCGTGATGTAATTATAAATTTCATCAGGAGAAACGGCGTTAAGTCCGTCGCTGTGATTCTCAGGGATATACTCCAGAGTAGGTAGCAGTATTTCAGCTTCTACGCCATTGAGCCCGAAAGGCTCTACCAGATTATTAATTTCAATTAAAAAAGTATCATCTTTAAAAACTTGTAGCACCTTTATAACCCGTTTTGAAATAACCGTGTGTTTTTCTTTTTCGGCTTTCAAAAGCAAATCTTCGAGCGTTTTCCTTGAAACGATTAATCCGTTAAGGCTGTTGAATTCTTGTGCTAATGTCATTTGATTATAATTTATGTTCGATACCCAAAACACTTACAATAGCTTCGATGCGAATATCATTGCTTGTAAAGTTGCTCCCTGCCATTGCAGCAAGCACGTTTACAATAGTGGTCTGCAGATTCATCTGAATCGGTATATTAGGAATTACGATACTTGAATTAGCTGCAATTGTTATGGCATTAATATTTACGTTGGCTACTCCTAAAAGCATGTTCTTTTTGTCGTAAAACAAAATTCGTTTGAGCCTTACGGCGCTGATTTTAGCGGTGAAATTCTGCGCTGTGGGATTGGTTAATTTTAAATCTAAATTGAAGGTAATAAAGGGTCTTGCATCATTCCACTTGGCATCTAGTTTTTTAAAAGCTACAGGATAAACTTTGACAAATTGGAAGTGTTCCATTATTTCGGTTACTCTGCGCTTCAAAAGAAAATACCCCGCAACGGCTGCTATTCCTACTCCTATAACTATTTTTTTAAGACTCATTTGTGCTGTTTTTTAAATAAAAATTCGTCCAATTCGCCAGGATAAAAACACTAAAAAAGCACCTCCCAAATACGCTAAAATTTTAACCCAAAAAGGGATGTATTTCACCGGAACATGTTTGATTGTGTGATCCCCTTTGATATAGATTTTTTCTTTATTGGTGGCTGTAGTTTCGTTTTTGGTCTGGGCTATTTTTTGCCATGCTATAATCTGATTTTTTAAACTGTCGTAATAAAGCCCTGCTTCATTGTCACCTGATTTTTTCCGACTGTTCAGCAATTCCAAAACCCGTTGTATTTCTGCTTTGGTGATACTGTCACACTCGGGCTTTATAGTTTGTATCTTGGGGATTTGTATTTTTAAAGTGTCATTGATAGCGTTGTTTATAACGGTTGTTTTGATACTGTCTTTTTTGTGATTTGAAACCGTCTCTATGGTGCGATTGCTTTCAATTGGTTTGGAAGCGCAGCCATGTAAGGCAATGCAAAGGGAAGAGTAGAGCAGAATGAAAACGAACACTTTTAAAAACAATTTAAACGGATTCTGTGGGCTAATACTGGTATTCATGATTTCTTTATTTTAAGTTTTAGACTATCGAAAAAACTGCTGATTAATTCTTCGACTTTGCTATGTATAAGAGTTGAGAGCGAACCGCCCCAAGCGCAGATAACATAAGTTAACATTTTGTTGATGCTCAGATATTGGTCACAAACAGTATAAACTGAGAAAGCAACAAAAAAGCTGATTACGGCTTCGGCTAAAAACCAACTCAGTCGTGGGGTTTTACCCTTTTGAACAGCGATATAGATTTTCATAAAAACCCCTGCCAGTACGACAATGAGAAATAAAAAATAATCCTGATAGTATTTAAGCTCGTCTATGATTTGATTTATGAGGGTGTTTTTCATGTGTTTTTATATTTATAAGGTGTAAGCCAATTCCAAGCGTAAGTGCGGACGCTGCTAAAATTAGGTAGTGGTTTCGCTTTTTTTTTTAATAACTCAACACTGATGTTTTGAGCTGCATAATGCTTGAATTTTTTAATTCTGTCATCGAGTCCGTTTGTTTTCCCGTTGACTTTTATGGTAATAGCAGTCATTAAATTGGCATCGGCAAGGGGATTTAATTTTTTGTAGATAGCAAAAAACCAAGCTGCTGAATCCACGGCAATAGCCGTTTGAAAAAGCAAATCAGGATTACCCACTACGTCATGGCCTGAATATCTTTTGTAAGCTTCATAATTAGCCTTACCCGTTAATTGAATAAAACCACGTCCTCTATATCGCCATCCGTCCCCGCTGGCAATGTTTCCGTTGCCGTTTTTGTTGGCATATCCAATATTGGCGATCATTTGTTGATTGGCTTTGTGGTCTGCGGTTCTGCCGTATTTCTGAGCCTCTGCGATCGTTAAACGAGAATTAAAAGGACTTGTAGATAAAAGCCCTTTAGGGGTATAATTCAGATTCTCGACCATTCGGGTAAAATTGCCTGATTCATGGGCTAATTGGGCTAAAAAGTGGGCAATTCGAAGCGGTGTATTAACACTATATTTTGTAAATGCATTTAAAAAAATGCGGCTGTTATCTAAAATAAAACTCATTATAAAATCACTTTTTTAGGGGTTGTTTGAGGCTTTGTCAGCAGGTAGATTAAGCCCGTGAGTGTTACAGCTCCAATAATTATTTTTTCAGTTGTTCCCATCTTAATACGCTTTTATGGCTGAGGCATTCACGAAGTAATGAACCCCGTCACGATTGATTAAATACTGCCCGCCCGTTTTGGCTCCGACAAAAACGCCGATGTGCTCGCCATAATCAAAACTCCCTCCGATAAAGGGTTTTGTTCCGATGTTGAAATAAGAACCGCTTGCCGTTTTTTTGGCGTTGTAAAGGCTAACATCATTTTGATTCGCCATGAGTTTCTGTCCTTTTTTGGGTAGAATGGGAATAATTGGCAAAGCATTTAAAACATTTTTAGAACTGTTTTTCGTTTTAGAAAAAGTATTAAGACTAATTCTCGAAACTCCTTTTTTGCTTTGCAGGGCGAGGGAGGTTTTATTCCCGAAAACACCATCGATTGTAACGCCCAATAGTCTTTGCAATTCTCGAACTTCAACTCCTTTGCTTCCTTTGCTCAATAGTTTGTTTTTGTCTAAAACTGCCCCTGTGCTTGGGATTTTAATCGTATCATTTTGAGGAACTACTGTGTCGGGTTCGGGTACTTCGGTTAAAAGCTCTTCCTGCTTTTGTCTTTGTTTTTTTCTCCAATACAAATAGCCTATACCGCTAACGGCTACCAGTCCAACTCCTATAAGTACTTTATCTTCATTGTTCACTTTCATGTGTTGTAATTTTAATTGTAGATTTTTTTTGAATAGATCCTCAGCTGCAGCTTTTCCTGGCGCGCTAAAAAATCTACTTTTAGATTTGTTCTTTTGCCGTGTTCTCCTTTATAAATAGAGAGGGAATTTCTTTCGTAGTAAATTATAATCGGCATCGTTTAACTCCTCTTTAAGCCATGTTTTCAGGGGTAATTTTGTACCGCCAATGGTATTGTAACCTAAAATGCGATTGTAGTTTTTAAGACCAAAGGTTTTACTAATAAGCCCAAATTGGGCTTGGGTCACACCTGTGAGGGTCTCAAAGATTAAAGTTTCATCTGTACCACTGTAACGGTTCATTGCTTCATACAACACGGAAACTTTTTGACTTGGAGAAAAAACGGGCATAAGATTTACGTCACCTTCATCTACATATTTTTTGCCACCTCCTAAGAGCGATTTTCCGTTTTTGTTGGTTTTGGTCAGTAGATACGCCCCAATACCTAAAATCACTACTGAAACCCCTACGATGATTATTTTCTTTTTATCTGTCATTAGAAAAATCCTTTTATTAAAAATCGCAATTTGGCTATATCATCCTCTTTAAACTGATCCTGCAGCCATTCTACTAAATTCATTTTAACTAGTGTAGTGCTTCTGCGTTCTCCAAACTCATTGTAAACCCTGATAAAACCGTTATGATTGAGCCCCGTTAGATTATTTTCGACGGTGTTATAATTAGCACCGAAACCAAGCAGCGCCGTATAAATGGCCTCCGCTCTTGCTCTTGCCTGTGTTACATTGATATTACTGGGTTTGTATCTCGTATCCTCTGAGAGTCTGGAAAACCCTTTGAGCACCTTGTAATACAGAAGTGTTAAGAGCCCGCCAACGGCTAAAATTTTTAAAAACGTGATTCCTGTACTGATTCCCTTTCTTGCGGCATCCTGAGAGTTGGCAATTGCTTTTTGTCCCTGAGGACTTGACAAGACAGTTGCTACAACGGCAGGATTAGACAACCCTTTCTTTCTCATTTGCTTTGGTTTTTAGTTAGACAAAAAACCTTTTATCATAGAGAAATTGGTTTTTAACTGTGTGATCGCTTTGGGGCTTTTACAGAGTTCAGCCAGTTTGCCAAGCGCCTCACTATCGAGCTCTGCGAGTTCAGTAAGGGCTTTGGTTTTTGCTTTTTCCTCAAAAGGATTGCTCGATTTGATGTTTATTGTAATGCTTGTTTCTATGCTTGCCATAATTGGTGTTTTTTTAATAGTTGTGCTAATTCATTTGAAAATTCAACATTTGTATTTAGTCCGGTGTTGATACTGTCCAAAACAGTTACAACGGTATCATCAATGTTTTGCAAAGTCGTTGCAAAGTGTTGTTTTACATCGCTGGAATATTGCTCCATTGCCCCTGCAAGTCCTGCAACTGGTGCAACTCCTTTAAAGGCAGCCAATAAAGCAGGCGCATTTTGTACCGCACCTTGAACGGCTCCCCACAAACCACTTTCTTTATCAGTATTGTATTTAGAAAGTAATTGCTCCTCTCGGATATCCTCGTACTTCTTTTTTAATTCCTTATTCTCCGCCTTTAGTGTTTCTGCTTCGGTAAACAATCTCGAAGCGTCATTTTTAGCCACCATAAGATTCATAATGTCAAGTGTACCAAGACCAAAAGAATTAGAGAAAACGTCAACCTGAGGTGTTTGTACTTGCGGTAAACGTTGTACTTGTGGGGTTGGGGTTGGCTCAGAGAAATTCACTTCAAAAGAAGTACCGTCCACTTTGTAGGAACTACCGTTTTTGCGTTTCAAAGACAGACTTAAACGGGTGTGTCCTTTAGCAAAAAGACTTTCAAAAAATTCCTCTGCACTTCCATGCGCTGCAAGGATTTCCAAGTGGGTTTTGTTGCGAAAAAGAAATAGATTCGTATTCAAATCCAAGACAGAAACAGCCGAGTAGGTATCGGTATTTAATTTCTCTATAAGGTTGTCTAATGCTAGCATTTAATGAATTTTTTATAAATAATATCTATCTCTTTTTTGTTCCAAGTAAAGCCCGAAAACTTCTCTGTTGTGTCTGTATCCGTTGCAAAGCGAATGTTTAGTTCTACTTTTGAGGTTGTACCGTCGGGCGGCACTAAGGTTATTTTTTCCTTACTCGCAATTTCAAAATCATTGACAAAGACAGTTACAAAGCCAGAATTAACAACCTGCAGCGTAGTTACATTGTCAAATGAAATTTCCTTGTCTTGTTTTAGTTTTAGAAAAACTACTGCTGTGTTTACTACGATAATGTCTTTCATCATTTTGATTTTATTTTAAGAGCAAGGACTTTGTTGAATTTTATACATCAGGATCAAATGAAAATAGGTCTCTTTATCTACTGCTTTCTTTGTTTTGGCTCTAAAAGTGTAGGTCTTGGATTCGGTATCAAAGAGTAAGGGTTTGTAGCTGTCTTCAAATCCTGAGCCTTCTCTTCGTTTCCAATGGTTGATGTGTGTGGGTTTTGAAAATGCGGAGCTGCTGTCGTCAAAAATTCCATATTCTGCAAAATTGTCCATGTCCGTATGATTGGTGTGGAGTTCTGCTCCCATAATAAAACCAACATCTAAAGCCGTTGTAAATGATGCTTCTGTTTCTCCCTGTTTGATGGTCATATTGACTACTTTTTCTCTTACTGCCATTTGTGTGTGTTATTTGAAAAAAGCCGTAACTGCTTACGTTTTACGGCTTTTTTGTGAATACTAAACCTTTTGATTATCGTTTTGCTTGGTGTACTCTAAATTCGAAACGTACGTTAACTTCGGCAGTCGTAGCCACAGCAACCCCTTTTGGGTATTCGATTTCAATTTCAAATTCCATATTTGAACGAATTAAAGGAGAAGTAGAAAGGTTTCTGAAAAAATTCGTTGTGTCACCTGTAAGATCGGTAATTGGCATATCGGTTAAGACGTTACCATCTTGTTTGATTCGAAGCTCTGCATTTAAAAAAGCAGCATCGAAAAGTTTGTTTGAATTGATATGTGTAGCGTCCCAAACTTCATTTCTAAGATTGGCGCTTGCATTTGAACCTCTGAGTATTCTAATGCTGTCAATGATGTAGTCACGTCCGGCATTTAATTTATTTCCGTCAAAGTTGGTTACACCGACTTCACGTTTGGTATTCACATCGACAATCCCAACTGTACCCCCTTGCCCTTTGATGGCAACGTTTAAATACAAGGTTTTGTCTGTAAGTTCTACCTGTCCTACTCTTGGAACTGCTCCGTTTCTTTTAGCCTTAATTGTCGCTACCGCTGACGCTAATTCTGTTCTTCTGCTCATTGTAATTGTTTTTTGATTGATGATTGATAATTCAAAGCTTTTTACAGCTCGTTTTTATTTTGTTTTTAACTGCTTATTGGTACAACTCTTCGTAAAGTTCGTGTTCATTTACTCCGTTTAACCCGTGATCTTCTTCGCCGTAAACGTCTGCTTCCGCTCCGTTTAAACCGTCTTGTTCTTCGTATAACTCTTCGTATTCTCCGTTTAATCCTCCATCATGGAAAATATTCCCTTCTTCATCGATGAAAGAGCCGTTTAAGCCTTCATCATGAAAAATATTTCCTGCTTCATCGATGAAAGTACCATTCAAACCTTGCTCGTCATATTCATAAATATGACCATCGCCACCCATAAACTGACCGTTTAGACCCTCACCATCAGGGCAGGCTAAACCAACTACACCTTTTGCAAATAATGATCCTTTACCCGTTCCTGTAAATTTTGAGCTCAGGTGTTTTTCAGATACTTTTCTAACAGCGATTAAAGTCTGCACAACTGCGCTACCTATTAACGCTCCTCTTAAAAGATTATCCTTTGTATTAATACCTGAAACTTTTGTTGCACCAAAGGCAGATACACCCGCCAGTACAAGATTCATTAACGGGTTTTCGGATTGAGGTAATAACGTACTCGCTCCATTTGACAGCATACCGCCGACAATTCCTCCTCCAATGACTACTACTTCTTTATTCATTTGTGATTAATTTTAATTACTTACTTTTTTTTGTGGCTAAATAAATTCCGCCTCCTACAACTGCAGCGCCTAAGACATACAAAAGAGTGTTGTTCTTTGCAGGGGTTTGCATTGGTTTTGCTGTTGAAATTGCCTTTACGGGGGTTAACTCACCTACGGGCTGCTCCGTTACATTACTTTCTGATGATTCGTAAGAACCACTCTCACTTTGTTCTGCTGCTGCATCGGTGGGCATTGTGGCGTAAGAGGCAGGAACAAGACTATTTACGGATTCGATTTGTGGACGGGCTCGATTTTGTACTGCACCTACAACTTTTCTACCTAGTGAAGTTTTGGAAAAGGCTATTCCTTTTCTAACGGCTCTGGATTTTGCAACTTTGTTAATTAATCTGCCTCCTTTTGAATTTAAAACCTTCGAGATTACACCGCCTCCAATTGGAATAAATCCCGCTGCAATAGGAGCAGCAAACTTGGCTACTTTGACGGCATTTTTTAAACTGACGCTTCGCATCCTGATTTTTTTCATCCATCTGGGCTTACCTAAGCCCGTTTCATCTGCATTAATTAGTATCATACTTCATTGTTTAATTAGTTTTCTTTTAAAAATAAAAACCCAAAGAATGCTCCAATTCCTAAGAATACGGGTAGGTTAGCGTTTTTCTTTGCAACGGTTGGGGATTTCTTTGCAAAGCCTTTGGGGTTTGTTTTGGATTTGGGAGCATTCAGCCCATAATGGGGTAGGTTAACTTCTGTGTCGTGTGCCATGATATAAATAGGTTCTCGGTTTGTGCTAGTTGTGCCGTCTATGATAAAATAGCCTTGTTTTATATCGCCTGTCTCTTGATTCAGCGGTACAATTACGTAGACATGGGTATACAAATCAGGTCGGAAATTAGGCTGTTTGATTTGTCTGATATAGTGCCTTATTCCCATGTTTGCCAGTAAAGAGCTCGCAAAAATTGAGTAGGTTTTGCAATCGACCCCCTCGGCTCTTTGTTTAAAAGCACAGGCAGGACTTCTAAGCATTTGCTCCACGCCATCGGCTTTATACTGGATATGATTGTATAAAAACCAATATATTTTATCGCAAGTTTCTTTGAGTGTTTCTTGTTGCAATTGCTTTGCAACTTCCTTTGTCTGATGGTTGTATTTGACAACCATTTCTTTTATCATTCTGACCGTATCAAAGGTAGAGCCGTTGCCGAGGTTAGTCTTATCACAGCTAACCTCTGGAAACAACGGTTCGTACTCTTGACCGCCTAAGATGTTCCTCTGTAACAAGTTATCAATATCCATTTATCTCGTTTTCGTTCTTGTGTTAGGTTGTTAGGCTTTTCTTTTACAAAGATGCACAGGTTATTTGTTTACGATTCAGGATTTACAAGGCTTGCGGGAGGTTTTGTAGGATTGAATAGCTTTGCAAAGGTTTTGCAAGGGAGTTGCAAAGAAAATCCAAGGTTTTTTACCTGAGCGCCTATATAATCTACTTTTTAAGAGAATTTAAAATAAAAAACTTCTTACAATTGTTTTGAATACATAAAATGTATACTTTTGATTTTTTTTAAGAAAAAACTGTAATATACTTCCCCATCTATTACAGCAAATAGTAATTAATACTTAAGTCTATTAACAAACCTAGATTATAGATGGGATTAACTAAATCCAATTCTGCCCAGCAAAATGCGAAATGAAATGGAAAAAAAAAGTAATGAAGAGTAACAAACTAGAAAAAATTAAGAAAGTAAAAAGAATAATTCTTTTTACTTTGGCATTAGCACTAACGAATTGCCAGCATGAAGAAAATGCAGTAGAACAGTCACAAAGTTCAATTCAAACTGTAAGTATCAACGAAGCTAAAGCTTTTTTATTAACATCACAGAATAATCCTGCGGGTAAACTGTCCAGTAATCAAATTGCAGGTCTTGACTTAGAAAAAATTACGCAAGAAAAATTGGGTAATACAGATCAGTTGCTCACTGTTATTCCTTTTAAGCGAACTAATGCGGTACGATTTGATAGAATACTTCTTCTTAAAGTTAATAATGTAGTTAGGAGTGTTGTATATAAAATGTATGCTGATGGCTCACAAATTACATCTTCATTTTCCGGTAAAATTTTGATATCCGATTTAGATGGAAACTTCATCAATGGTTTTCACTTGGAAAATGGCATAGCAACCCTGCAATACATAAAGAAAAGCTCGAAGAGTATTACAAATAAATCCAGTAGTGATGAGTATGGCGGAGATTTAGAAGGAGTTACGGTATATAATAGGTATAAGAATAATAGGTTTATTCCAGAAATTGCCGATTTCGGCTGGGGGGATAATCTTAGCAGCGGTGGCGGCGGTGGAGAAGTTACTTGGGAGCAAGACCCGGGAGCAGGAGATACTGGAGGTAGCACTGATAATTCCTCAGAAGATGTTCCTCCTAGTTGTGAGAGTTTTAATTTTACATCAAAAAAAGGTGCTAATTGGCAAGAATCTGCGGTTAAAAATATCACCTTAAGAATCGTTGTTCTTACTCAAGATAGGGTTGAAGTAACAAATACAATGATATTTCCTCAGGCTGTGCTTTTCGGTATGCCGATAAATTTTAATAAAGGAAATGGGGATGTTACGGCTGGTGCGGCTGCTACAGTTTCTGCTATGGCTCTTAATGAAACAATGAAAGAGATGACGAAACTGTATACTCGAACATTAACAAATGAATTAACATTACGGACGAAATTTCAAGAACTTTTAATAAAAAATTATAGATTTTACACAAATGGCGGAACGGTAAATTTCAATTCTACATCCACTTTACCAGCAACAAATTATAAAACAAACCCAAGACAAACTGGGCTTTGTGATAATTGATTTCTATATCCATCGACAACTCTTATTAAAAAAATAAAAACGATGAAACAGGAATTTTTAAATTAAATTTAAAGAATGATAGAAGATGTTTTAATAAATTTTGTGCACCTCTATTATCCCAAGAATGTATGTCCTTGGGATGATAGGGAAGCCTATTTAAAGACTTTAGAATATAAAAGATTACAATCTACAATTGACTATTTTGATTCTGATGAAAGCCAAACAATACGAAATAGTATAAAAGAAGAATTTCAAGATGATTTAATTTTAAAAGAATTTGAAGATTTCTCTATATTAGATAGTAATCAAGATAGATGTTATACGTTTTTTTTAAATGTATTTGAAGGAGGGGAATTGTATTCAATTTCTTTGTATCTGAGTCTTTTAATTCCATATTACACAATCAGTAAACAAAGGCATGCAGCAGAACCTTTTTATTCAAAAGCAAGGATTGAAGAATTAGAAAAAGAAAAACTAGACACAAGAAAAATTGATGACTTAATTCTTGCTGCTGAAAGAATAGTTGAGGACAAACTTTTTTATGAAAAATTTCCACCATTGCTAATGGATAATATAATTTTAGATGTAAGTTTTGGTGATATTAATTTAGGTCATTTCACGATGTTTAATGCTTTTTTTAACAACAGAAAATAAATGAAAACAATAACTAAATACTATTTAATTTTTCTAGTAATCAGCCTTTTTTTTGTAATATATTTTTATTTTGATATGCATCTTTATGTTTATGCATATTATGATACTTACTATTGTATAAGCTATTTCTATTTTGCTTTACTATTTCTAATATTTGGAAGTTCCATTTACTTCTTTAGATTACTTCAATTAAGACGAAAAAATTGAAACTAGAAAAAAACCTCGAATTTATTGTTCGAGGTTTTAATACTACCATAGAGATAAATTAAACTTAAATACCCAATCTTTATTAAAATGATTGGGCATTTTTTTAACTAACGAACCCAATTATTGATGATATGATTAATAAAATTTTTGAAAATTTAGTTTATTTGTTTTATCCTAAGAATGTATCTGCTTACACAGAGAAGGAGAAATACTTTGAGACTGAAGAGTATATTAGATTAAGTAATATAATAGCTGGCTTTGATACTGAGGAAAGTAAAAAACGTCACATTGCACTAATAAATGAGTTCGAAAAAGACTATACCTTGAAAGGATTTAGAGATTTTTCTGCATTTGATCTGGAGGATAGATGTACTACTTTTTGTTTAACCATAATAGAAGAGGGAGAGTTATATACATTATCATTGTACACAAGTTTTTTAATTCCTTATTATGTTGTCAAATGTCAAAAAAATATGATTGAAATGTTTTTCTCAGATTTGGAAATTGCTCAATTGCAGAAAGACAATATTGAAACTAGGAAAATACCAGATTTAATTTTAGAAATTGAGACCATTGTTGAGAGTAAATTATTGTATAAAAAATTTCCAAAAGAAATGCTTGGCAATGTTATTCAAGATGTTAGTTTTCAAGATTCAGACTTTGGGTATTTTAATCTATTTAATGCTTTTTTTAATAATTGTATAATATAACTAAAATTAGTAGAACAATTCCAATTTAGAAAAAGCAGCATTCAAGATTGAAATACTGCTTTTTTACTTTACAAGTTATTTTGACTGAAAATCGATTTTAAGGCGGTTTCTTATTAGAAAGGTGTATTTGTCTTTATCACCCTCTAATACCTTCTTAAAAAGCTTTATTTTGATTTCTTCGTCATTTAGATAGCCCGAAAGCTTGTTTGCGGAGGTTAATTTTGTGTTTTTGATTGGATTTTCTTTGTGATTTTCCAATACACGAATAATAAAGCTGCGATTTATTAAGGCGTTGGTTTGGTTATTAGATTTTACTGCCATCTTGTTTATAGTGGTTTTTCGATTGATAATATTGCAAAGCCTTCTTGTAATCCTAATGTTGTGTCCTCAAAAACATTTGTTATTGTCCTTTCATAGCTCCAATTAGATGACTCTTCAAATTCTAGTATTTTAAATCGGATAGTATCACCAACTTTAAAATCTCGGTCATTTTTCCGAAGCTCCCAATTCTTTTTTCCCGTGAAATGCAACTGGGCAAATTCATATTTTATTTTTAATTCATGTGTCATAATATGGCGTTTAAAAGTTGACTTTGCAAAGCTTTTCCCTTTGCAAAGGATTTGCGGTATTCATCCAACTTAATTTTTAATTCCTCTGAAAGAACAAACCCGTCAGGCACTCCATTGCGATCAATAAAAATAATAACTTCAAAAGTGGATATGTTTTTGGCAAATAACCGTGCCCCGACAGTTGCAGATTTTCGGGTTTCATTGATAATGTCATTGATTTCTTTTCGAATGTAGTTTACTGTAAATTGGCTCATAAAAAGTTCTTGAAGCTGCGCTTTGTTTCGAATATAATTTAGGGTTTTAAGGTTCATAGGTAAGTAGCTTAGGGTAGTTAATAGATGTGATTTGTTTGCTCGATTTTTTTATTTTTCTTTTTTCAAGAAAGTACTTAGTTCATGAATTTTTTTAGACGCTGATTTAAAAAAGTCTAGCTTTAATTCGAGAGAATTAATTGAGTCATTTTTGAGTGAAATAGTTTTCTTTAAATTCTCAATTTCTTTTTTTTGGGCTAAATAACTATCCAGAGAATAAAACAGAATTTCAGGAACAGTTTTAATATTTTGGGCATCTGCCACTTTTTCAAGTTGCTTTAATTGTGTTGTTGTAAAACTTCGGATGTAGGTGCTTTTCTTTATCATAATGGTTTGAATTGTAGATTTTTTTTGCTCAGATCTTCCGCTGCAGCTTTTCCGGATTCTTTAAAAAGTCTACTTTATTTGTAGGTTAGTTTTAATTTTGCTTTTCTTCGATTATTTCTACTTCGTCAAAAATGCCAGTAGGAACATATAATTGGCAACTGGTGTACAATTCCCTGAACGTTTCTAAATCGGTTTCTTCGGAAAAATAAAAAGGTTGTGTGCATATCGCACCTGTAATAGATTGTTGGAAATAAATTGCGCCAATTCTTTTGTCTCCAAAAAGGTCTGCGAAATCTTCCTTTTTAGCTTCTCTTAACTTCATGAATACATATTTTGCCATAGTCGAATTATTTAAAAGGGTAAATCATCTATTTTTTTGTTAGGGTCAAGTTGCAAAGGCTTTGCAATGGTTTGTTCTATTAAGTCGCTTTCTTTTGCTAATGGAGCTCCTGTTGTATTAATGAAAAAATGATAAATTGAGTTTCTTTTACCTGTTACGCCATTGGTGATTGCTTTCTTCTTACCTTCAAGCACATAACTTTTTTTACTTAAATACGTCATGTATTCGCACCAATCTTCAATACCTTCGGTCATTTTAGCCGTGGCCTTAGCCGTTTTCCCTGCAGCTCTTTTGTAATCGTCTTGTACATCGTCCGTGTGTATGTAAACGTTTAGATTTTCTTCGGTAAAAAAATCATTGCACCATTTCAATTGCACATCGCCAATTTTCTGCATTAGATTTCGAACTACTAAATTTTCTTTGGGAGGGTCAATTTTATCGGCTTGGGATAGATAGAACTGTACACATTGCATCCAAAAATTATCATCATTATTCCAATCTTCTACCGAGTAGGTTTCATCCCAAAGTGTAGCCCCTTTAAAATCATCTTTTACGCTTCGAGAGTTTTCATATTCTTTGCCGTCAGAGTGGTAATAATCGGAATATTGGCAAAGCAATAATCTTCGTAAAAAAGATTTGTTTAAATCGTTGGGTACATAGTTACTGGCGCATACTTGTTTTGGGCTGTCTGCAAAAGCCAATTTGAAAATTTTACCTCCTTTCTGGTTGGCTTCTGTTTGTCCTGTAATTTGGTTAAATACGGGATTATGATTCCAAAATTGGCTTGCATCATCTGTGAATATGATAGGAGTATTTTTAGTTACGCCACTCATTAAGAAAGTAGCTTTGTTTTGATCCTGCCGACCGTCTATAGTATGCCAGTTCGGAACTATTTTTTCTAAAGTTGAGATGGTCAAACTCTTGGCAGAACCTCCGTTTGCATCTGCAATTTTATCTCCCTTTTTGGCATCCATTGCAAAGACATAATACGTCTTTGCAGCATCTTTGTATTGGTGTAGTAGGTAGCCAATACAAAAGATTTTATTGATTAGCTGTAATTTTTGTATAGCGATTTCCTCCTCACTAAGCCCCGAACCTGCAATGTTAAAGCGATTAGCGTTGTGATAAGCTTCCTTTGCTTTAGTATCTTTACCCTTGAAATTATCTTCTAACTCTTTTTGCCAAAACATACGGCTTGTATTAATCAGGATATTAAAATAAGTACAATCTTTTTTTAATATTTCAATATCCCAATTTCCTGAAATGTCCTTTGCAATGGTAAAATGCGGGCTTTGCAATTTTATTTGTCGTTTTAGTATTGAAGTGTCCCAAACCATGTTGTCAGTTGGTTTGTGTGGCTTTTCTGCAATGCCTTCTTTAGTTATAATGATACTCCTGTTTTTATAGTAGTACATCTGCGAGGTTCTTGTACCGCTTTTGGTATTAATCTCTTTTTTAGGCAAATCCAAAAGCGCCTTTTTTGAAAAATAAGTGCTACGCAAAACCATGTTTTGTATCTTTCGATCAATGGCATTTTCGATTAACCATTTACTCACAAAATCTTTAACATCACTAGGCTGTACTTTTGTAATTACATTCTTCTTTTGATGAATGAATTTTATTTCTTCGTCGGTGTTGTCTGGGTCTTCTACATACTTGTAAAAGCCATTGTGCTTTAAAAAGTAGTTCATGCAAACATTATCCAAAGAATACGCCCCACCTCTCGAGCTATCTTGCCAAGACCAGAATTTAAATTCTAAGGCATTTCTCTTTAACTTTTCAAATTCAGTAACTACAGTTTCTAAATTAGATGATGCCTTGGCACGTACCCAGTCGGCAATATCTTTCTGGTTTGTTTCTGTAAGGTATTCAGGTAACCAAATGCTTTTTATCTCTAAGAAATTCAATCCTAATTTTACAGCCATTTCAACCCCTGTAGTATCTAAATCGGGAATATTATAAACGTTTTTGCAAATGGTTTGCAAAAGGTAGTATTCGTCACTATTTATTTGTTCGGTTTCGGAGTTCATCCAAACAACATTATAACCCAAGGAGGCAACGTTTAAACCATCAGACCCGCCACTGCAAATAATTACACTGTCTAATTGCAAATCATCCAATTGAGTAAGTAAATTCTCTTTTAAAGACTTGGAAGGGTTTTGTTTTAGCTCGTATTTTATACGTTCTAAAGTGGTCAAATCCACCTCAGAAATTAATCTTTCAAGCCCATAAATATGTCGGGTTGGTTTTACTCCTAGAATGTGGTGTTTCATGGCGTAAGGGTCAAATCTTTCCCCCTCCTTATTTTTGCTTAGGTTTGCTTTTGGCTCATAGATTTTTACAAAGCCATCTTCTTGGTAACCATAGATAGGGTATTTTTCGGTTGCCGTTATGGTTTTTAATAGCCTGCTTGTAGTGTTTTTTTTGAGTGTTACGGTACTATAAGAAAGGATAGACCTAAAGTTATATTCAAGCGCAGTGTATTCTGTTGCAAAGGGAGCAATGTTTTTTAGTCCGTTTACAGAATCGGCAAATTCAACATTATAGAAACCAACTGGCTCGTCGGTGGCACTAAATTTTAAAAGAGGTTTGTTGAGTAAAACGGAATCTTCGGATAGATTATATAGAGAATATAAATGCTTTAATGCGTCAATAAATTCAACATTTTGGTCTTTACAGATGTAATTTATTGCATTTATGGCAGCTTCTCCGCTTTTAAAATCTTTGTAATACCAAATACCTTTTGATTTGCTTAGTTTTATCGAATTTGAATTGTCACCTGCTACGATACTAAAACCTTTTTTCTCAAAACCTTTAGATTGTGGGAGTACTTCGTGAAAGTATTTTAGTCCTCCGTCAATTTCTATTATTTTCTCAAAATTATATGCGTATTCCATTTTTTGGGGTTGGTTTGGTTAACTAATAGTTAGGTCAGCTTATAGTAAAGTAGGGTCAATGACCTCTTTTTCTCTTGCAATAGCCTGATAACAAATAGTTAATAGTTTGTCATAAATATCATTCAAATCTTCTTTCTCCTTAGCAGAAAAAACTGTGCCAAGAGACAAAAGATCCTTTTGTAGCTCTAGCCTGTGAGTGTATGCAATTAATTGTGTAGGTGTAAAAATTGCCATATTAAAAAGAGGATTTTTTATTGATTTTTGCCTGTAGTTTTTCTTTCCGTTTTTGGGTTAATTCTAATAGTTTTAAAATTTCAAATTCGACAGTTTCATGTGGTTGAATTCCGGAAACTATTTTTTGGATCGATTCGTTAGAAAATGGTTTGCTTCTCGCATTTAGAATATTTCTTTCTGTGAGGTGCAGAATAATTTTAGGGGCGTAATGACCGCCTAGAATTTCTTTTATTTTGGTTTTGAATGTTGGAGTTATCATCGGTTAGGAATTTCTAATTGAATTTGATAATTATAGTTGTTTTGCAATTCGAGTACATACTTGTTTTTTAAGTCATCATCAAAAGGCAGAAAAATGGTTTTGGAATTAGGTTCAAAACGGTACAGCTCTTTTATTCTTTGATGTAGTTTATATTTTCGATTACTTTTTTTGTCGCTTTTAGTCTTCATAATTTATAGTTTTCTCTTTACGGAAAACCGTAAGATTTTTTTTAGAAATGACTTTATATTTTTCAGTTATTCACGCTTGCTTTCTAATAGTTTTTTAATAAAGTATGATAATGGATTAAAATCGTAAATTGCGAGGTATTTTAATTCCGCTTTTAGGTGGTTTTAAATCCGTTTAATACAAACAAATATATAAACAAAGTTTAGATTATTGTGTTTAATACGAACAAAGATTATAATTTTTAATAATATTTTTTTTAAATGTCTGAGTTAGAAAGAATTAGAAAGGTTTGTGATTGGTTGATTTTTGCCGAGTTTGCCCAAAGTGATAGCGATTTAGCTCAAAAACTGGGTTATGCGAAGTCTTCTCTTTCCCAAATTTTAAACGGTAAAGTTCCATTGTCGGAAAAATTTATAAATAGAGTTTGTTATTTTAATAAAAATATAAACAGAGTTTGGATTTTGAATGAAGAAGGAGATATGTTGTTAAAAGGCATTCTTAAGGATGATTCTGTAGAAAAAGTTAAACAATTGCAAGAGCAGTTAAATGATAAAGCGGAGATAATACTATATCAGAAGAAAGAAATTGCTTCGTTGCAAAAGAAATTGCAGGATTACGAAAATAAGAAGCTGTAAAGAAAGATTAGTTAAAATGCTATTTGATGGCTAGCTTTTAACGTTGTTTAAACACATCTTTTCCTTAAGGTTAGACAGATTTTAATATGAGTTTAAGGTGTTTTTTCTTTGTTCTATTTTGTTTATTCCTTATTTGTTTCTAGTTTTTTTAGAAACAAAATAATATTAGAAACAATAAAGAAACACATAAAACTACTGAAAACAAGGGCTAACGTAATTGTTTCTAATGTTTCTCTTTTATTTCATATATATTTATGGGGGGAGGGGGAAAAAGAGGGTAGAAGTAAAAAACTGTTTTTAAAGTGAGGATCATAAATAAGGTATTTAGTTTATAGAAACACACTATAAACCGCCCTTTCGGGCTTATCATAGTGTGTTTCTATAAACTAGATGTGTCCTTTTCAGCAACCGCTACGCTATTGCAAAGAATAACCCGTCCAAAGTTGGATAATTGAGGTGAAAAGTGGTTTTTTTAGCATTTTTAGCTAGTTGCAGAGAGGGGAAAAAGTCTGTGAAGTACTGGTTTTGTTGAAGTTGCTCTCTGCAGACCTGTGTCAAATTTGTGTCAAATGAAGTCTAATTTAAGGCTTTTTTAAATTATAAGTAACTGACAATGATATGGTTGTGTTTTTAAAAAGCGAAAATTAAAATCCCATCCTCTCTGCAATATTAAAACCGCAATTTCATGTTATGATGAGATTGCGGTTTTTTCGTTTATTCCACTTTTTCTGAAGGTAGAGAATAAATGATTACTGCTTTGTTAATTAGTGTGTTTATGTCATCTTTTTTGGTGTTGTTGATTCCTTCTTATTATTGTAGTCAAGATTTCTTCGGTGAAATCCATTCGTTTCGATCAGTTTTCTTTATATAGTACACCCTCAACCCGACAGGTTTTCAAAACCTGTCGGGTTTGTTTATTAGAAACGATATATAATAAGGTAAGGAATAATAGTTCTTTTATATAATGTATATGGAGAAAGTTGATAAGATCAGCTTCCAGCTTAGAAGATAAACGTTCAAGCTAGATATTCCTATATATAATCATCAGGCTAAATTAAAAAGCGTCCAGTTTATTATAGATTCCCTAAATCAGATACTATAATATATAGGAGCAATCATATCCTTAATTATACGTCCTCAACCCGACAGGTTTTCAAAACCTGTCGGGTTTATTATTCTAAGTCCACAAGCCCCAACATCAAAAAAAGAAGAAACTTGGCGCCTTTGCGTCTTTGCGAGACTATCCAGAGTAAAGAGAGAGTCCGAGAAGCAAGAATAACTCCGAGGATCTAAACCCTCAAAAGAGCAAAACTCCAGCAAAATCAGCCCTTCCCAAAGAACAGCAACAAGACAAAACCACAACATGAAAGAAAATTCCTAAAAACAACAAAAATCTAAGTTTTGTAAAAACGCCATTACCAATAAGTTAAGAAAAATATTTAAAAAAAGGCAAAATAACCTCTTCAAAAAGCTTGTAGAAACGAATAAAGGGACTACTTTTGCACCCGCAACAAGACAGACGTTCCCTGATAGACTGACAAGATAAGAGGATTGATTTTTTAGGAAAGTTTGAGGAAACTAAATAAAAAAAAGATTCAAAAAAGCTTGTGAGATTTGAAAACGCTGCTTACCTTTGCACCCCGCAAAACA
>NZ_LEKS01000025.1:0-69413 GCF_001027725.1 Flavobacterium sp. ABG | reverse complement strand
GGCATCTGGTCCAGTTCAACCCAGATCATCGGAACCATATATTCGGGTAAACTTAATTTTAATTGATCTTGTAAAGCTGTTTTATTTAGCTTGCCTTCTGCCACTACATAAGCAACCAAACGTTTATTACCTCCTACATCTTCTTTAGCTAAAACACAACACTGAATCACAGCTTCTAATGAAGATAAAACGTTCTCTATCTCCCCCAGTTCAATACGATAACCACGAATCTTAACCTGATCGTCTTTTCTTCCGATATATTCAATATTTCCATCGGCAAGCCAACGTACTAAATCTCCTGTTCTATAAATTCTGTCTCCTGCTACAAAAGGATTTGTTATAAACTTTTCCTGAGTTAACTCATCCTGGTTCAAATAACCTCGAGCCACTCCTGAACCTCCAATACATAATTCTCCAATAACGCCAACCGGTACTAAATCTAACGAAGTATTTAAAATATAAATTCCCGTATTACCTATAGGTCGTCCTATGCTAATTTCTTTAGAAGCAAAACTACCTTTATTGTAAAAAGATATCGTAGAAGTTACGGTTGTTTCTGTTGGTCCATATTCATTATAAAATGCATATGATTTATTCCAACCTTCCATTAAATCTTTGCTGCAAGTCTCTCCTCCAACCACTACTCTTCGCAATGATTTTAAATCTGTCCTTACAGCTAAAGTACTTAACATACTTGGAGTAGTATGAAAATGTGTTACATCTTGATTATCAATAAAATCAAGTAAATTTTCGGTATCTAGAATTGTTTCTTTGTTTATAAGAACCAACTTACTGCCACTGCACAAAGCCATAAAAATTTGTTCTACTGAAGCATCAAATACAAAGTTTGAAAACTGTAAAACAACATCGCTTGAATCAATACTAAATGTGTTAATCTGAGAAAAAATTAGATTTACAACATTAGTATGTTCAATCATCACTCCCTTAGGTCTGCCAGTACTTCCTGACGTATAAATAACATAAGCCAAATGACCTGATGCTACTTCGACACTTAAATTTTCTTTAGCATACCCGGAGATCAAATCCCAATCCCGGTCTAACAAAACAACATTAACACCAGTAGGGTTTCTCAATGCCTTATGACTCGCTGCACTACTTAGTACCAGCTCCATACCTGCATCACTCACCATATGAGCAATGCGATCTTCCGGATAATCAGGATCTATTGGAACATAAGCTGCTCCTGATTTCAAGATACCTAAGATTCCCACCAGCATCTCTAAACTACGCTCCAGACAAATCCCCACAAGGGTATCTGCTTCAACACCCTTTTCTTTTAAATAATGTCCTAATTGATTGGACTTTTCATTTACTTCTTTATAACTTAATTCTTTTCCTTCATAAACCACCGCAGTGGCATCAGGAGTTTTTTTAACCTGCTCTTCAAATAAATCAACTATAGTTTTATCCTTTGGATATTCAACCGTGGTGTTATTGAAAACATCCAATAACTGATACTCTTCCTGTTTGGTAAGAATAGACAGATCTGCAACAGATTGATCTAATCCAAACTCAAACTGTCTTATAATATGAAGTAGTCTTGTAACGAGTACTTCTATTTCATTACTATTAAAATATTCTTTTTGATAGTCGACATTTAATTCCATAGGAAGATCTTGCCCGTAATCACACCATCGAATAGACAGCGGATATTCAACCAAGCTACTGGATAAATGTTTTATCTCTATACTAAGATCCGGAGATAATGATTTTGGAAAAGGAAGAGGCTCATAGTTTACTGCCACATCAAAAACCTGCAATCGGTTTTCTGACAATAATTTTAAAGATCTGTTCAAAAACGAAATAGGATACAAACGATGTCTGTAATCATTTCGTTGCGTTTGACTAATCTCTGACAGAAGATCTGACAAGACTTGATCTTTAGCGTAATTTCCTTTATAAGGAAGCATTCCGGCAAACATTCCTAATGTTTTTCTTTCCTGTCTTCCTACTCTGTTGTGAATAGGGATTCCAAAACTAAAACTTTCCTCATCTGTTGTTTTTCCGAAATACAACAACAAGGCTGCTATCGTAAGTTGTGGGATATTTGCCTTTGTTGACTCAGATAAACGATTAAACAATCCTTTATCTGAGTCTGAAACAGTAAGTGAAAATCGCCCACCTCCTACTTCGTTTATGTATTTTTTATTTACTGTTTTTTTAGGAACAGCGTTATATTTTTCTTCCCAATAAATCTTGTCTTTACTACATTGTTCTGAATTAATATACTCAAAACTTTTTTGTGTAGCATCAAGATAAGAAGGATACTGTACCTCAGATCCTTCTTCTCCTTTTATAAAATTTTCATATTGATTAATTACGTAATCAACTTTTATTGCAAAACCAAATCCATCAGTTATTAAATGATGAAAACAAACAAACCACCAATATTCATCTTTTCCAATTTTGATCAGTGTGTATTTATATAATTTTTCTTCTCTTAAGTCAAAAGCAATGTTAAACTGGTTTTGCATCCATTCGCTTGCCTTTTTTCTTGGCTCCAATTCTGACGAAAAATCCAATTCATCGATAAAAACTTTCTCTGGAAAATCACTAATATAAAATGCCGGTTCATTTTCTGTAAAATCAAATTTGATATTAAAAACATCAAAAACATCAGACAAACCTTCTATTACTTGCTTAAATTGAGAGACATCAAAAGACCCTTTAAAAATTGTATAACCACCAATATTATATAATGGACTTTCCGGATTCATCAATTGCCCGTAATAGACTTCTTGCTGTGCTATATGTAATTTTGATTTTATATTCATTATAGTATTTAAAGGATTAAACCAGAGCTTGTGATAAATTCTTTTCTTCACAAACAACAAAGGCCTCTTTCATTATTATTATGGCAGCGTCAACAATTTCTTTAGTTGTAATTAAAGGCGGAACTAATCGCAATACGTTGTTATAATGACCTCCTACCTCAAACAATAATCCTCTGTGAAAACATTCTGTTCTAAACTCTTTCAAATACTCCGGGAAAGGTTTTTTAGAAGTTTTATTTTTTACAAACTCTACCCCTATCATCATTCCTCTTCCACGTACTTCTCCTATAAACGGATGATCCAATGCCAACAAATTCAATTCCTCTTTCAAATAGTCCCCGATAAAGTTTGCGTAATCTTCAATTTTATATTTTTCTATAAAATCAAACGCCCCTCTGGCTGCAGCTATACTCACTTGATTACCTCTAAAAGTTCCAATATGTTCTGCTGTTTCCCAAGCCTCAATATCTCTTTTATAAATTAGTCCGGAAATTGGAAATCCGATTCCTCCAAAACCTTTTGAGAATGTAATTATATCCGGAACTGCTTTTGTATTCATGAATTCCAAAAATTTTCCTGTTCTGTAGAAACCACTTTGAATCTCATCAAAAATTACAATTACGCCATGCTTATTTGCTATTTTGACGATACGCTCCAAAAATCCTTTTCTTGGAACAATATTTCCACCTTCTCCTTGTATTGGTTCTAATATAATTGCCGCAGGAAGTGTTATACCGGAATGTCCTGTTTCCAAAATCCATTCAAAATGATTTGCACAGTCATAATTACAAGTACTCTCTTCTTTATTAAATGGACAACGATAACAATAACTATAGGGTACAAAATGCACATTTGGAATCAGTGAGGATATTTTTTTTCTGAAAAAAGTATCCGAGGTCACCGCCAAAGCACCGGAAGTCATTCCGTGGTATCCACCTGAGAAAGCAATAATACCATCACGACCTGTTTTTATTTTCGCCAATTTTATTGCAGCTTCAACTGCATCAGAACCTGTTGGTCCACCAAAACTAACTTTGTAATCTTCGCGAATCTCTTCCGGTAAATTGTTTAATATTTTTTGAATTAAAAAAAGTTTGTTTTCTGTTGGAAAATCCAATGCATGAACTAATTCTTCCTGTTGTTCTTTAACATATTCCATTACAAAGGCATTACTGTGTCCTACATTTAATACGCCACAACCTCCAAAAAAATCAATAAATTGATTTCCGTCTACATCTTCTACAATACTTCCTTTTGCACGTTTTAAAGCAATGGGCATTTTCTTAGGATATGAAACAACACTACCTTCAATGTTTTTCTGTAATTCTAATAAAACTTTTGATTTTTCTCCAGGTAATGAAGATGAAATGATTTTTGCCCCTTGAGACAAATGATAATCCTTAAGTAATTCCATAATAATAAGTGGTTGTAATAATGAGTGGTTGTATTTAAATTATAAACATAGAATTACATCCAATGATCTGGTGAATCATTGAACTAATTCTAAAAAAATTAAAGAATGATTTTAAAAACGAAATAATTAATTCAAAAATAAAAGTATAGTCCAAAAATAAAGAGAAACAAATATTATTTAATTGTAATGTTATGCCAGAACCGAAGAAAATAAAATTTCCTGATCTACTATTTTGCCATAATTAAATTTTACTAATCGATCACAAAATTTATAATAAGCATCGTCATGTGTAATCGCAATTACGGTTTTTCCCTTACTCTTAAGCTCCGGAATTATACTTTCATAAAAATATTTTCGGAACTCCGGATCTTGTTCAGCAGCCCATTCATCAAAAATAAAAATCTCTTTATCTTCTAATAATGAATAGATCAATGCCATCCTTTTCTTTTGACCGCTGGACAAATTTTGAAATATTTTATTATTCGCCACATCTACCCGAATCACTTCTTCCAGTTTCATTTTATTCAGGAGTTCTGTCAGGTTTTCATTAGACGGAAGCAAATCAAAACCATCATAATTTTCAGAAAACAAATAATTATCTGAAAAAATACATGATATCATATCTCTGTAATCAGATCGATTCTCTCTATCAATAAGATTGGTATTGTTCAAAAATATCTCACCTGATTTAGGTATGTAAAGTCCGGATAATAAGTTGATAAAAGTACTTTTTCCACTTCCGTTTCCTCCAGAAATAAAAATGACTTCGCCTTTTGTTATTTCCAGATTGATCGGTTGAAGTTCAAACGTAACTACACCGTTAGGATCAATGTGTTTATAACTCAAGTTTTTTATCACTAAATTTTCAAAAACAGGTAATGGATTAGTCGAACTTGTACTTAAATCCGAGTCTTTTATGCTTCCACTGGTAATTTCATTAAATTCATTAATCCTGTCAAATGCAATTTTAAATCCAATAATGTTTTTCATAAGATTTATAAAAATAGTTATTGGCCCCATTAAAAATAGAAAAGCAACCATGAAACCGGAAATAACAATTTGATCTAACTCAAAAATCAAAGGCAGCACAAAAAGCACAACACCGATTATCACATAAAAAAAATACTGCCCTATTAATTCATTTCCAAACGCTGCCAACTCAGCCTTAATGCTTAATTTGATTGCATTGTTACGATTTTTAACAATGTGATTAAAATAGATCGAATGACTTCTCTTACTACTCATCTTAATGCTATTAAAACCATGCAAAAAATCGTTATAATTAGCCATAAAACTATCATCAAGATCTCGTTCTTCAGTCATACTATTCTCAATGGCTTCATTTCTCTTAACATAAACTAAAGCTAAAGCTATAATAATAATTATCATCATTACAGCTCCTTTCGGATAAAGCCAAAACATATATCCTATCCCTGCAATTATCATGATTATTGCATTAAAAAAAACGATAAAAGATTCCGGTAACGCTTCTAATGTACCTACATCCTGCATCGCAGTTCTAACTCTTGCTTCTCCAATCCGCAAATAAGATTCATAATTACATAACCTAAGTTTGTCTATAATTTGAAGTACCATTTCTTTACCAAAATTCAAAGTAACCTTAATCATGTACCTTTTAAAATAATAAGTCAGGACAAATGAAACAATAACTAAAACCAAATAAATCAACCAATCATAATCACTTAAAAGCGGTAAAGGAGTACCGGCAACTTTATTACTGACAAGCATTAACAAACTACTACTCCACAATCCGTTTATTAAAGCAAATAATCCTAACAGTGGCAGGGCTACATTTAATTTTAATTTTAATACTTTCAGCAAAGTTATTCTTTCCAATGTTTGAATTTTAAATGGTTAATCTGGGTTTTATGCGATATTCCTGATCACAAATATATATCATAAAACAAGAAAAAACTCAATAAAAAACTAAAAAACCTACATGTTTTGACAATAATTAAAAAATAAAGCCAAAATACTGAATAATATTAATTAATAATAAAAAACAATCCGTATTTAATTAATAAAATTGTTAATTAAAACATATTTCATAATTTTTTTAACATAATAATTCTGATTAAAAATTATTTTTATACATAAAAAATTACAAATAACACACTATTCTTACATATTTTTAAAAAATAACTCATAAATCCGCAACGAGAAACATAACAAACTCGCAATCAACAAAATGATTATTATTACCCAATATTTCTTTCTTTTTGATACATAAAACTCCTGATTTTTTTCATTCGTACGACTACTTAAAAATAGTTAACAATTACTAAATCTTAATGAATTTGGCTTTTACTTAAACCCTATTTTAATACTATCGATCTTATAATTGAAGTATTAAAAAGTTCAAACATTGCAGGCAAAAAACCCGAACTTTTTACGACTATAACGTTTGTTACAAACTAGCAAGTGTGACTATATTTCTAAAGATAATAATACAAATACTATATTTGCAAAACTCTCCACTAAAACATTCTTTTTTTGATACATCTTTTTTTTACAAGATTTGACAAACCAATTTCTTCTGATAATTGGTCCCGTTTACAAGAATATCTATCGCCGGAATTACGTAAAAAAAGTAATTCATACCGAAAATGGGAAGACCAACATGCATTTGTCCTTGGAAGACTGCTGCTAATGGAATGTTTAAACGAAATAGGTATAAGTAAAAACGCCATACTTGATATAAAATACAACGAATTTGGAAAGCCTTTTTTAAATAACGATATTGATTTTAATATCTCTCATTCAGGTAATTTTGTGATTTGCGCCATTGCACAAAAAGCAAAATTAGGTATAGACATTGAAGTGATAACTCCTATAGATTTTAAAGATTACAACTATATTTTGACAGCAGAAGAATGGCAAAAAATTCATCTGTCAGAAGATCCTCTGAAATCCTTCTTCAGACTTTGGACTATGAAAGAGAGTTTGATCAAAGCAGTAGGAAACGGTCTGTCCATTCCATTATTAGATATCACTATCCATAACAATAAAGTACTATACGATAACAAGTCATGGAATCTGACTGAGTTAGTCTTAAGCGAAAATTGCTGCGCCAGTGTAGCAACAACCATTGCAAACCCAAATTTCCTTTTTTTTGAGGTTGATTATTCTTCCGGTTTTATAGAGAAGAAAATAATACAGACCAACATTAAGAAAATCGAGTCGCCATTTTAAGCCACTAAAAACACAAAACGCTCTACAGCTATGTACTATTTAATTGTTTTTTTAGTTACCATTTTCAATAAAAAAACTTTTTTACAAGACCTGAATTATTTTAAAAAAAATTAAAAAAAAATGCCACTTATTTTTCAATAAATGGCATTAGTGCTAAATCTTTTAAAGTACCATCAAATATTAGTACGCGTTTATTCTGGCACCATGAGCCATATGAGCTATTTTTTGTGCCATTACTTCCGGATGTTTAAGAATAAAAAAGTGATCACCTTCCAGTAACTCAAACGTACAAGGCGAAGATGTTTCATCTTTCCATGCTTTCATGTCGGTTAAAGTTGTTTTTTCTTCTCCTTCGCCGATTTCCTCTTTTCCCATGCAGATATGAATAGGAAAGGTAAACGGCTCCTCCATCACTTTAAAATTATAATCTTCAATAGCTTGAAAATCTGATTTCATTATGGGATAATACAACTCTAAAAGCTCTTTACATTCTAAGATCTCTTTCGGTAATCCCCCAATTTTTTCAACTTCCTGCCAAAACTCCTCTTCTTGTAATAAAGATTTTTTATTAGTAAACCGATTAAAGCCCGGTGCTCCCCTACCTGTAAAGAAAAGACATGTCGGTTGTTTTAACCCCAGCAGAATTATTTTTTTTGCTAATTCATATCCCAATAACGTTCCCATACTATGTCCATAAATCACATAACTGCAATCTTCGATAAGCGGAATAATTTGTTTGATAAGATCGTCTACTAATTCATCAACATCCACTAACAAATTCTCTTTAAAACGACCACCTCTTCCTGGTAATTCCAAGGTTACCCAATTTAAACTTTTAGGTATGTGTTTTTCAATACTGTTAAAACTATATTTATTACCTCCGGCAAAAGGAAGGGCAATAATTTTATTTCTATTATCTTTCATAATTTACAAACAGATGGGAATTTATTAAAATGAAGTTGGAATTTTCCTTTTATTTCTGTTTCGCAAAAATATAGTAAAACTTACAAATTATCCAATACAAATTATAAGATTTTGAATCTGTCCTTAATTTAGATTTAGTTTTCCAGCACCAAAGACAAAAGCTGTGAAGCAGCACAAAATTGAATGTGGAAATTTAGTTTATTTGAAAAACGTACACGACATTTTTCATTTGAAATGACAAAATTGCAAGAAACAGGACTTGATGAATTGATACTATAAATGCACACAACTTTTGGCCTTGATACTTTCTTATTTTGCCACAGATTTGCTTCGAATGTCCGCTATAACAAAATGTCATTAAATTAAGATATTTTTCACGCAGATTCTGCTGATTCTACGGATTTTTTTATTGTATTCCCCTAAAATCAATGTGAAATTTTTTTTGACAATCCTTAACTTAATGGAATTACGCTATAGCTCGAAAAACAGATTTTCGAAGAAAACAACGAAAAAAAATCTGCTAAATCTACCTGAAAACAAAAGAATAAAATGATTTTAGCTTAATGATTTTTATATCACAATTACCTCAACATCAATATAGTTCAAAACAAATCTTGGCTTAAAATATACTACTCGAAGAATAAATGCTCAAGAAAAAAAATCCTTTAGCATTCATTCACAGCACAATTCGAGAACTACTGAGAAATACCACAAAAATTAAATCATTAATAACGATACTCCTTAATCATTAAACACAATTTTAAATGTCGTCCCTACTCCTACCTTACTTTCTACCGTAATCTTTCCATTCATAGACTCGATTTGGTTTTTTGTAATGTACAAACCTAAACCGTTTGCTTTTTCGTTTTTATGAAATGTTTTATACATTCCGAAAATCAAATTTCCATATTTCTCCAGGTCGATTCCTAAACCATTGTCTTTTACAGTGAATGTTTTTTTTCCGTTTTCAATGAAAAAATTAAATTCAACGATCAGCGGTTTTTCAGGATCTGCATATTTAATAGCATTGGTACTCAAATTTTGCAATACGCTTTCAAGATATGCCGGATTAAAACGGACAACTGCCTCGGGGGAAACGTTTTTTAGTATCGTAACATTATTACTCTCGCTATAGGCATTAACAATATTGAGGACCCTGCTTAAATAACTGTTCAAATTCAGCGTCTCAACATTGATTTCGGTATTGTTCTGAACATTTACAATTTGAGACAAATCTTCAATTGTTTTACTAAGATCTCCCGAAACCGCACGCAGGTATTTTATGGTTTCAACTTTATCATCAAAACTTTCTTCGGAATCGATCAGGTCCAGAAGTACTTTAAAATTACCTGCGTGCGCATTTAGATTATGAGATACGATATGCGAAAAATTCAACAATCTGTTGTTTCTCTCCTTGTATACTTCCAGCTCTCTCTTCAACTCCAGCTCTTTTTCTTTTTGAAAAGAAACATCACTGTGAGTTCCTATTATTTTTAAGGATCTCCCGGCAGCATCACGTTCTACTACCATTCCTTTGCTAAGAATCCATTTGTATTTTTGATCAGAAGTCAGTACGCGCATAAAGTTTTCGAAGAAAGGAGTTTTATTATTAAAATGATCCTTCAGTGCTTCAGTGTATGCTTCACGATCATCCGGATGCATTATTTTATTCCATCCCTCTTGTGTATTAGAAATATCGGAAGATTTCCATTCTAATATATTCAATGACTGTGGTGAGTAGCAAAACCTGTTCGTTTTCAGATCCCAATCCCAAATACCGGCATTTGAAGTCTCTAACATAAACTTGAAACGTTCTTCAGTTCTTTTAAGTCTTAATTCTTGCTCTTTAAACTCTGTAATATCTCTAATTCGGCCACAAAATTCTGAACTTCCATCTTTATTGACCATTCGTTTTGAGGTCACTTTAAACCAGCTTAATCCGTTCAAAGGCAATTCTGCCCGAAACTCCACACTCCATTTTCTTCTTTTTTTAATAGCGTCAAACAAAGAGTTCACAACTAGTTTTTTATCCTCTTTATGAATTCGGTCGTAAATAGAAAATACGGTATCGGTAAACATCACATTCGATAAGACTTCAAACATTTCATAAGTTACATCATTTATAAAAGGTATGTCATAGTCGTTATCTGCCGAAATCGTAAATACGAAAAGAGCGTCCTGAATCTCATCAAATACTTTAGATTTAAAAATATTTGTGTTTGCTTTTTTCTTTGTATTGTAAAAATCAAATTCCATAACTTTACTTCTTTACGTTCTCTTTTCTCTTTCTGTTGATTGTAGTTTTTGCTTATGCAAAATTGGTACCGGACTTTAAAATTGTTGCTCAGACGGACATCTTCCAAAAAAAAATAAAAAATGACATGGCGTGTATAACCTAGAAAAAACAAACTAAAAAAGCCGTCTGTAACAACAAAAGTAAATCTCATAATACAGGAAGCCAGATGCCGAAAAAAATAATCCATTCTGCTGCAAATCCATCCTTATCTATAAAGTCTCAGCAACTGCGTCTTCCTGACAGAACAAATATACATGCAATAAAATCAATACTTTATAGAACATTGGACAGGCTGTTGTAGAATTATTACTACTGAAAATTCCTCATAAATTTAAAAATAAGCTCTAAAAAAAACAGGAGACTATACGCTCCTGTTTTTTAATAAATATCCGAAAACCTATCTCCGGTCTGTGGTTCCTAATTCGTTTTAGCAATTTGTTAATCAGAATACAAATGAAAAAAATTGATTAAATCGGCCAGATTATCTATTTCCAGTTTTTCAAAAATTCTGTTTTTATAGGTACTTACCGTTGTTTTTTTTATGTTTAAATGTTCTATTATTTCCAGATTGCCATACCCTTTAATTAAAAGCTGCGCCACTTCAATTTCTCTGTTGGACAATACATCCAACGGATTTGTTGGCTTTTTTGAAATATAAGAATCCAGAATTCTGTCTTTAAGATTCTGCGTAATATATTTTCCGGACAAGATCATCGAACTGATGGCATTTTTCATTTCTTCTTCCGAGGTTTCTTTGTTCAGATATCCTGAAGCGCCAGCATTCAAATACCGCATTGCGTAAACATTCTCATCATACGCGGAGAAGATTAGTATTTTTATTTCCGGCTGGATTGTTTTTATTTCTGTTATGATGTTGATGCTGTTTCCGTCGGGAAAATTCACATCTAATATCAGTAAATCTATCCTATGTTCTTTTAAAATATCAAGTGTATCCTTAAAATTCCCCGCCTTATAAATTAAAGCATTCGAAAATAACTCTTTTATCATCAAAGAAACGCCCTGTCTAACCACAGTATGGTCATCAGCGACTAAAAAACTATAGTTATTGGATGGTGATTTCATTTTCATTTACCTAATTTAGAATTATTTAAGCGCTTTTCTCTAACAAATTATCTTTTTAACTTTATACATTTAAAGTATACTTATCGGACCTTATTTTAAACCAAGCTTATAAGCAGGTTAAAAATAATCTTAGTCCCCTTTCCTTCCTCGCTTTGAACGTCTATTTTTCCGTTAAACAATTCTACTATTTCTTTACATAAATTAAGTCCTAAACCTACCCCCAGATTGTTTACTTTATCTGAAACCGTTCCCTGATAATAAAGCTCGAATATATTTTTAAGGTCATTTTCAGCAATTCCAATTCCGCTGTCCTCAATTTCAACTTTTAGATTCACTTTCTTATCCGAGGTTCTTTCAAGGTCTATCTTTACCTTTATCAATCCGTTCTCAGTAAACTTATTCGCATTACCGATAATGTTATAAAAAAGCTGATGAATTTTTGCAGCATCGGAATTGACATCAAGTTCTAAAATCAGATTCGAATTCACTTCTATTTTATTGCCTTTGCTTTCAACCAGTGAAGTCATCGAATTCACAATCTGATGAATTTCTTCTTTAAGGTGAAATTTCTTTTTGTTTAGTTTAGGCGCATAATTTTCGTCTTTTGAATATTCCAAAATCTGATTGGCCAAAAGAAGCAATGAGTTCGTAGTAAATTGTATCGATTTAAAAGTATCTTTTATCTCGGGATCTTTTATAGAGGAGCCAATCATTTTACTGTAAATCGATATGATGCTTAAAGGAGACCTTATTTCATGACTGACCATCCCCATAATTCTATTCTTAAAATTCAGGCTTTCATGAATCTTCAGCTGAGCCATTGTAAGTCTCTTTTCATATTGAAAAGCCAGCCTTGTAAAACCAAAAAGTACAAGCGATATGATAAACATCAGCAGAATCAAAATTGCGATGGTATAATTCCTTACTATTTTATTCGAATCGTACTGCTTCTGCAACTGTTTTTGGGTATTGTCCTGAAGTACTTTTAATGAATTGTTATAATGAGGCATCACCTCAGCCTCTAAGTTCAGTAGTTCGTTATTAAACCTCTTTAGTTTAGCTTCCTGATCTTTTAAATTGTCGAATGACTTTTTTAAGTTTATAAACTGATTTTCGTAATATTTATTAGTAGTATTAAACAGGTTTGCAAATTGTTCTTCGATACTCCCGGTCACTATCTTATTATTATATTTCATAGTAACGGTGATCTTCAACTGCTCTTTTTGTATGTCAACTTTTCCGGCTAAAGCAGCTCCCAATCTGGAGAATAATCCTTTTTTAGACACACTGTCTATCGTCATATAAGAATCCGTTTTGATACTGTCTAAGATTTTTTTGTACTCGAACTTATTTAGTTTAAACGGTCGGGACAAATTATTTTTATCCGGATTGACCTGTGATTCAATTATTGAATCGATACTGGATTTTAGGGACTCAACAGAATGTTCGGACTGGTTCTTTTCCTGCAGCACCTTCATGAACTCTTTATTGTCTTTTGTAATTAAGCTTAAACTGTCGATCAAACGACTGATATCGTTTAAGCTGGCGGTGTACGCATTGAGCGATTCTTTGTCTTTATAAATACTATAATTATTAAAGCTTTTTTGAGAATCAACAAAGGAGTTGTTTATGTTGTTCGTAAAATGTGTTATTCTATTCAATGAATCCATAGAATTCATCGTTTTTGACATTTCCGAATCATTAGACGATTCGTTGTACCAAATAACTATTGCAGTTATTTGTAAAAAAATAACACAGGCTATTAAAGTATAGTGCATTATTTTTCTGTGTTTGAACTTTAGTCTAAAGAAACTAAAGGGGCTATTTTGGGGCTGTTTTCTAATCAAAATTTATATTTTAAAATGAAAAATAAAATAAGGAGTCAAAGAATCAAATCAATAACTCACACAACTTTTTTAATTAGGTATCGGAAGAACATCCTGAATGATGTACTACATTTTAAATAAATATTGTTCTATAGTCAAAATTAGCAGTCACTAATTCAATTTTAATACGGATAACAGATTTTACTCTCTCTAAGATACTGTTTCTTTGTTTAAAGAACAACAATATTTATCAGCACTAACTACAACACAACAGCTATTAAAAGAGATTTGGGGGATCTTTTTAATTGAATAAATAAACTTTATAGGATAAACATATTCTTATTCCGTTTATAAATATTTACTTATTTCTATTTTCTTAATAAAAAACAAAAATAGCATGCTGGGATTAAACCGACTGTAGAACATTCTGCAACAGTCTGTAGAACTTGTTCTACAATTTAATCATTGCTTATACTACAGTTTTCTTACTACAAAGATATTAATTTTAAAAAAATACGCCGGATTATTTACGAAATCGTTTGATATGGAACAAATCTAATGCCCCAACACTTAGATTCTCTCACATCTGGTGAATCAAAAAAAATATAAACTAAAGATATGAAAATTATGTAGTCAATTTACAGCATAATTTGAACCTATTTGTTTCAGGATTAACCCTCTTATTCTTTCTTACTGTATGTACGATTTCGATTCCACTCAATCTTCGTATGGCAGATTCAAAATTTTTGATGCCTAAGCCATTCTAATTGACTTAAAAAAAAATTAAGTTTAAAAGTTGTGGGTTTTCTTAGCACAAGCAAAAGAAACTTCTTGAACATATAACAGACTCATTTACAACCTAAAACACATGAGGTATCTTAAGAGAAATCCTCTCAAATAATGCCTTTTTCAATGGCCAATTTAATGAGTTCAGGTGAGGTTTTTACCTGTAGTTTGTGCATGATATTCCTACGGTGTGTTTTTACGGTATGTTCGCTGATAAAAAGGATACCGGATATGGCTTTGGTGTTCATTCCGTCGGCAACGCATTTTATGATTTCTTTTTCGCGTTCCGAAAGCTCCTGCATGTTGTTCTTATTTAAGTTTTTTCCACGGAAATAATTAAACAGTTGCTCGTTGATTTTACTGTGAAAATAATTCTTGCGCTGACTGGTATCAATAATCGCCTGTACAAGCTCGGCTTTTGAAGCATCTTTTAGAATATAACCCTGGGCGCCTTTTTCGAGTGCGCTCTTAATTTGTTTCATGGATTGGTGCATGGTCAGCATTAATATCGGCACATCATACCCCTTACTTTTTAATAATTCCATGCTGGCAATTCCGTCCAGTATTGGCATGTCTATATCCATCAGAATGGTGTCAATTGTCATCGTATCCAGGATAGATGGAATGGTATTTCCGTTTTTTGTATGCTCGACTATTTCAATACCATCTTCCGGTTTGAACATCGATTTTACGCCTTCGGCAAACAGATGGTGGTCGTCTACTATCAATACTTTAATCATAATCCGTAATTGTTCAGTTAGGTGATACTAAAAAGGCAAATCAATATTTACAGTAGTTCCGCTTGCCGGATTGCTGTCAAATTTAATGTCTCCCTGTAAATTGAAAATTATTTCTTTAAGGGTTTTGAGCCCCATTCCGGAAATTTCTTTTGATTTTTCGGTTACATTAAATCCTTTTCCATTGTCTTGTACAAGTATATTAATGAGGTTTTCATCATCGAAACAGGTTAGTAATATGGATAGTTTTGTGGCTGCTGCATGTTTCAATACATTGCTCACGAGTTCCTGCACGATACGATATACAATTATTTCATTTTCAGAACTCATTTGTTCCTGACACATGGCAGCTTTAAACTCTACTTCAAGACCATTGACTTGTTGTAAATGCGCGGTCAATTCTTTTAAGGCCGGTACCAATCCGAAATTATCCGATATGCCCATATTGAGTTCATGCGACAAATTTCGGATATCGGTGCAGGCCTGATCTACCAATATAGTCAGCGTCTGATGGTTGGAAATACTCTTTTCGTCGATTGCATTCAGGTTTACTTTTATGGTGGCCAACAAACTTCCAAAATGATTGTGCAGTTCCCGTGCGATACGTTTGCGTTCATTTTCCTGTCCCTGTACCATCGACTGGAGCGTCTTGGTCTCTTGTGTGTTTAGCAGTTTTTTTATTTTTTCATCATGCTGATTGCGCTCATTATGGGCCATCAGCCTAGTGTTTTTAAACCGTTGTCGGAAATACAACAACAACAATATGGCAAAAAGCAACAAAAAAACAGTAACGATAATATAAATCCGGTTGCTAAGTTGTCTTTTTTCCAGCAGTGCGATTTCTTTTTCCTTTTGAGTTACTTCAAAATCGGTACGAAGATTGGCAAGTTGTTTTGTTGCTTCGGTATTTTCGATACTGTCTTTGTAAGCAATATATTGGGATTGATACCTAAATGCTTTCGGATAATCTTTCTCGACCTCATATAGTTCTGATAAAAGCAAAGCCGCATCTCTGATTTGCTCTTTCAGATCAAGAACTTTCGCCATATTGAGCGCCTTAAGCGTATGATTAATGGCTTTTTCAGTCTGTTTCAGTTCAGAATAAATACGTCCCAACTGGTTGTGATAATCGGCCATACCAAATGTATCACCAAGTAAATCAAGCATTGTAATAGCTCTGAGAAGATCTTTTTCGGCAATAGCATATTTTCCTTGTTTCCAGTAGACCAATGCACGATTCCCTATGGTATAAGCCTTACCTATTTCAAGATCAATTTCATCAAAAATAGGTGCTGCTTCGTTATAAAGCGATAAAGCAGAATCGAGTTCGTTGAGCCTGTAATAACTAAATCCTGTATTGAGCAGGTTGATCGCCAATTGTTCTTTATTTCCATGCAATCGTATAACGGCTATGGCTTTCTTATTATAGACAATTGCATTTTTAAAGTCGTTATTGGACATATAGGTATTGGCTATTTCCAGATAATCACTCGTTAGCAGCTTGTCGTTCTTATACTGTATTGCAAGCTCAGCGCTTTTAAAAAGATTTTTTAAAGCCATTTTTAAATTACCCTTTAACCTGTATGCAACACCTATGGATTGATAGGCTTCAATTACATAAGTGAACTGCTTATCTATTGAAGCCATCTCCAACAATTTATTGGCATACAATAATACCTCGTCCGGCGAAGAAGAATGCGCAGCTATCTTAGCATAAATCCCCATTTTGGCCTTCGACGAAAGCGTATCTGTTTTAACCAACAGTAATTTAAGGCTGTCAGCTCTGGCCTGGTTTTGCGCCATGACTCCGTAGCTGATGCCAAACAATAAAAAACAAAAGATAGTCACTATCCTGCCTTTATTCATTTGAATGAAATTTAATAATTATCAGTTGCCTTGGTTCGCTCTCAATACAGGATCAATTAGTATCGGAAGACTCACCGTTTCACCCAAAACGTTCTTAAACTCTATAACAGCCAAAAGATCAAAGGCCACGTTGCTATTTTGATTCGCTTTTTTAATATATACATCAAAACTTACCTGCTTATCAGTCAGTGAAGATGTAGTAATTATTTCATTATTATCATTAAGAATCTTAAATTCAGTAAAATATATTTTGTGATACGAATAAAGACGAAGTGGTACAATCGTAAAAAAAATAGTTTCGCCTGTTTCAGTATCGATGCAAAAACTTTTTTCAGCATCACCCATTGCCATCAATCCCTGTTCACAAATAAATGAACTCTCACTGACATTCACTGGTGGAATAGACAAATCAAAATTAAGTTCTTTAAAATTAGAACCAGATTCTTTAATAACACGATCTGTATCGATCTGAATAAAAATGTTTCTTGTTTTTTTCATGGCTGATTTATTTTGTAGGTTTATTTTTAACAAATCTAACTAGAAATTTCTTAGGTGTGATACCCCAAAAGAGGTATTTGCCAAAATATAGTACTTATTCGGTAATCTCCGTTACGAAAGCTTTTTTGCTTCACAAATAACGATACTTCTTTTGGTAATCTATTCCGTATTGTATTACTATAAAAAAGTAGCACTTAATTGCCCCGCTACCTACTATGGGGTATTAAAAAAATCACTCTTTTGGCTTACAAATCAAGCTCATAACTTTCACAACTTTGTCATGTCTTCAAATCACATATATCGATAACTAAGACAAGGCGTAATCTGAAAAGCCTTCAACAGAGTAGGAAAACAAACCATATAAATTACAAAATCATGGGATTAATTAACATTTTAGTAGCAGTAGACGGAACGCAACTGGCAGAACAAGTTGCTAATGGCAAAATCAAGCCAGGAACCAAAACTTCACCAACCTCATTAGGAGCTTGGTCACAATCAGATGTGTATATTGCAATGATTTCACAACACAACAATGTTGTAAACAACGAAGGACAGTCTGAATTAAAAATTTCGGCGAATTCCGGCGATACCGTTCAGTGGGCAATGACCACATTTGGAAATAACGTAGATAATACCGCATTTTTGTATGCAGGATCATTTAGTCCTTCAGGTGCAATTCTTCCAAGCGGATTACTTTACTTTAATTCACAGACAGCAGAACATCTTCCAAACAACAGCGGTACTTTGCAAGAGTTTACCAACAATGTATATCTTGCTCAAGGTACAGTTATACAGGTTGGCGTAAAAATCCAGTATACCCTCTCATTTCAGTTGGTAAACAATGCTAATGGAAATGTAATAGGTTACTTTTCATGGGATCCATTCATCGATGTAAATCAGGGATAAGAATGCCCCTGAATCAAACCTTTATTACACAAAAAAACTTCAATTAGCACTAGCCAATTGAAGTTTTTGGTATTTAGAACGGGACTTCAACCCGTGCCACATAGTATTGTTTATTGAATTTTAAACCCGTCTGTCTATCCTTTTTTCCATCAAATACAATTTCTACTAGTAGCCACTTAATAAATAATTGTGCCCGATCTGACTTCGGGTTTTTGAAAATGGATACGGAATATTCATACTAAGCTGTTACAAAACCTTATAACTTTTAAACGAAATTCACATTATTCTAATTCAGAAAATAAGGAAGAACTAGTTTGATTTTAGGTTAATAAAATCAGCCATTTGAATTAATTATTTTTCTCAGAAGTGCTTTCACTAACCAAACAATCTATTACATCCATCAAATTATCTCTGGCAAAACTTACATCATTGTAGTTATTTACTTTTCGATTATCAGATTTGATCTGCTCTAAACGCTCTTTTATGATCTTCAAAATTTCCCAGGTCGAAAATTCTTTAGTATTGGCGCGTCCTTTTAATGTTAGTTTAATCGTTATTTCTTCCTGCTCCGCTCCTCCAAAACCAACAACGTTTTTTCTCTCTATTAATTCTGCTGTTTCTGTGAAAAATTTCATGATTTTTTGCTTTTAGTTGTTATCCGTTTTTTTATGTGCACTATAAATTTAGCTTTTATTTTCAACACTATAATTGATAACCCGTTTTTTATCAAAACATTAGCATTAAATTTTAAAACAAAAAAAATCCAAATCCCAATAAATAAAATTGGAATTTGGATTTTAAAATATTGAAATTTAGTCTGATTTAGTCCAGAATAAAACTAACCGTTACGTTTGCTGTAATTTCGATTTCACCAATTGCAAGAGTTTCATTTGAAGCTCCTCCCATTGCATCTGCAGACTCTGACTTTCTCATCGCTGCATACATAGGTTGTGGACGGTAGATTTGTGAATTATCAGAAATTGTAATTGCCTTACCTACTTTTTGACCTAAAACAGATACATAATCTTCTGCTTTTGCTTTAGCATCTTTAATTGCTAATTTTCTTGCTTCTGATTCGTGTTGCGCTAATTTAGAAGATTCAAAAGAAACGTTATCCAAACGATTAATTCCTTGTTGAACCAAACCTTCCATTAACTCATCGTACTTAGATAAATCTTTTAATACAATTTCTACAGTCTGATTGGCATTGTAACTTGTTTTCTTTTTCTCGTAATCGTATTGTGGATTAAGAGCTACTTGTTTTGTTTTGAAATCTGCTGTTGGAATATTCATTTTTTTAATGAATTTTAAAACCGCGTCCATTTTTTCGTCATTTTGCTTTTTGACATCCTTAGCATTATTCCCTTTTGTTTCAACCGTAGCTGAAATACAAACCTGATCGGGTGCTACTTTTACTTTTCCTTCCCCATTTACATTGATTTGAGGAATTTGTTTGGTTTCTTGGCCGTAAGACATAGTCATAAACATAATTGTTAATAATAATACTAGTTTCTTCATTTTCGTGATTTTTAAATTATTTGTTAATTGCTTTTCAAAAGTTGTGCCAGCTTTACAGCTTTCCTAATTTCGCCATTCCAAAAAGTACTATAATCGGAATCGCCAACAAAATAACCATTACTGTATGATCTACTAATAAAGCAGGTTCTTTTATTAAAGTGATTAAATAACCTCCTACTGCACCTCCAAAATGAGCCGTATGTCCGATGTTATCATTCTTGGCCTTCATTCCATAAATTGAATATAATAAATATAAAATTCCAAAAAGATAGGCCGGTACAGGAATCACAAAAAAGATTCCCAACATCATATCCGGCTGTAATAAAATTGCAGAGTACAAAACACCCGTTACTGCTCCCGAGGCGCCAACGGCACGGTAACTGTAATCGTTTTTATGAAACAACATGGTAAGTAAACTTCCGAAAATTAAACTTCCAAAATAAACTAAGATAAAAGAAAAATTGCCTAACCAATTTAAAACTACAGGAGCGAAAAACCAAAGTGTAAGCATGTTAAAAATCAAATGCATCATATCGGCATGCAAAAAACCTGATGAAAGCATTCTGATTTGCTCTCCGGAACGAATACTTCCGACGTGAAATTCGTACTTTCTAAAAAATGCAAAATCATTAAACCCCTTGTAACTTATTAGTACGTTGGCAACTATTATCCCAATCAAAATGGTATTCATAAAAAATGTTTATTGTGAAATGTAAATATAATCATTCTTCAACACAAGTGAGTAAGAAACCAAAATATCGATCGTTATTCATTTTTCTTTTATATTTGTAAAAAAAAATTACATGCAATTCCTCGTTTATATTTTAGCCTATCCTATTCTTTGGCTTATCTCTATACTTCCTTTTCGAATCTTTTATTGGTTTTCTGATTTTGTATTCTTTCTGGTCTATTATGTTTTAGGATACAGAAGAAAAGTGGTTCGCGAGAATCTGGCTTTAGCATTACCCCATTTAAGTGATGCGGAAAGAAAAGTAATCGAAAAGAAATTTTATCAGCACATGTGCGATATGTTTCTCGAAATGATCAAAACGATGAGCATTTCTCCTGAAGAAATGGAGAAAAGGTTTACCGTAACCAATATGGAAGTCATTAGAGAATATGAAAAAAAGGGCAAAAGTGCCATTTTGGTCACGTCACATTATGCCAGTTTTGAATGGATTCTGACGATTAACAAAAAATTACTCTTTAAAGGAGTTGGTGTTTATAAAAAAATTGCCAATCCATACTTTGATAAACTAGTTCGAAAAATCAGATCTAAATACGATACTGAATTAGTAGAAACCCGAAAAACAATTCCGCTTATGGCGCAAAACCAAAGAGACGGAATTCTGAGCCTTTACGGTTTGGCAAGTGATCAGTCACCAAAATTAGATCGTATTTTTCACTCGAGTTCTTTTATGGGAATCGAAGTTCCTGTTCACACGGGATCAGAAATGCTGGCTAAAAAATACGATTTAAGCGTTATTTTCTTCAAAGTAAAAAAGATAAAACGTGGGTATTATGAAGGTACTTTCATTCCGATCTGCGACAATCCACGGGATTATGAAGACTTCAAGGTCACAGAGATGTATCTGGAAGAAGTAGAAAAACAAATTCTTGAAGCTCCAGAATATTATTTGTGGACACATAAAAGATGGAAACATAGGGTTGAGAAATAATCTTCTCTAAAGTAAAAATCCAAAAAACGACATTTGTTTTTTGGATTTTTTCTTAAAATTTACTGATAGCGCAGAATTTAGATTTAGGAAAAACATTGAAGTCTTAGGTCAATAATTTTCTTCACCATATAAGTAATATAAGCTCATTTGAGTTTTTTTTCCTTTGCTGTTAGAAAAAAATAATCACAAGATAATCAAAGCTCTGTAGAAAACTTTGCGCGCCTTACCTTAGATTTATAATTAAAATAAAGATTCGCTAAAATTTTCTTTTGCACGCAGATTTAGCAGATTAGGCCGATTATATTTACCTCTTTAAAAAAAATCTGCTAAATCTGCGTGCAAAAAAATTAAGTGTAAAATTAAAAAGGTGCAGTAATGCTATAATTAAAACTTCACGCACCTTGCCTTTAATTTTTGATAAACAGGACTACAAGGTTAATCATAATCCCAATTTATCTTCATGTACAGTCTAAAACAATGTACCGTCTTATCTTTCAAAATTAGCTACTATTTCTTTAAGAACCTGCCGCACATAACACTAAAAAAAGTAACAAAAGTTTGATTTTCAATACTAATAGAAGTAAAAACTCTAAACACATGAAAAAACCACTGTTCATTTTACTAGCCATTTTTGGAACCTTTGTTCAACTTCATAGCCAAGAAAACCCTCTAAGTCCATTAAATAATCCCGCCGACAAAAGTCTTCTCAAGTCTGAAACTTCAGAAATGAATTGGTTTATGCTTAAGGATACTCTTAAAGTACAAATAGGAAGGGTACAAACCCAAATTCAGAAAAAGAAAGAGAAAATATACATTATAACAACAGTAGATATCAAACAAACAACTACAAAATGGGTTGACAGTACCATTGTTGAAACACAAAACTTTAAACCGGTCTATCATTCCTCCTTTAATCAACAAAGAGATATGGTATTGCAATTTGGAGAAAAAATCACGGGATATTACTTAGACAAAAAAACAGGAACTAAAACAAACATTTCTGAGGAAGTAAACAAGCCTTTTTTTGATAGTAATTTCTATCCTCAATTGATACGATTACTTCCTTTGAAAGAAGGTTATTCAAACACCATTTCGATTTTTGATTATAATCCTGCAGCTAAAATTGGAGCTATTATCGCAACAATTAAAAATACCCAAGAGACAACTATCACTTTTAAAGGACAGAAAAAACAGGTCTGGAAAGTTGAAACCACTGATGATATTTCAAATAACACGGCTATAAGTACCTATTATATCGACAAATCGACAAGAGAAATATTGAAACAGGAAATCGATTTTGGCGGTAGAAAAATGTTAATGGAATTGGTAGATTAGGCCTTACTGATTAAAAGGCTTAAACGCAAAGTTAGCAAGGGACACAAAGATTTGTTCTCTTTAAAAAAAAGACTTATGAATCTATCGATGAAAATAAAAAACTATACGAACGCTTAGTTCAAGTGGAAAAAGATAAAGTTGAATATTTAGAGAAATTACTAAAAGCCAAATAAACTTTTATAAAGGAAATAATTCAAACTAAAAAGACAGCCCTTTCAGACTGCCTTTTTGTTGTTATACTCGGTTTTGTCACAAGGATAAAACTCAAAATTCACACAGATTTTCAGATTTATGTACGTTTATTGTCTTCAAAATCTTATCTCTAAATCTTCAAAAAAGAAATTAAATCCCTGCAATAGCCTTAATTTCATCAATAATTCGAAGGGCTAAAACGTCTGCTTTTTCCTGAGACGGAGCTTCTGTGTAAATACGAATGATAGGCTCTGTATTTGATTTTCTTAAATGTACCCATTCGGTAGCAAAATCAATTTTTACACCGTCGATTGTTGAGATATCTTCGCTTTTGTATTTTTCTGTCATAGCGACTAAAATCGCATCAACATCAATTTGCGGTGTTAATTCGATTTTATTTTTACTCATGTAATACTCAGGGTACGACGCTCTCAATGCTGAAACTGACATCTTTTTATTTGCCAAATGCGTTAAAAATAAAGCCACACCAACCAAGCTGTCACGCCCGTAATGTGATTCCGGATAGATAATTCCACCGTTACCTTCACCACCGATAATGGCATTATTTTTCTTCATCAATTCAACTACATTCACCTCACCTACTGCGCTGGCTTCGTAGTTTCCTTTGTGTCCTATTGTTACATCACGCAAGGCACGTGAAGAAGACATATTTGATACTGTATTTCCCGGAGTTTTACTCAATACATAATCTGCACAAGCTACCAATGTATATTCTTCTCCAAACATTTCTCCGTCTTCACAAATAAATGCCAGACGATCCACATCTGGATCAACTACAACTCCTAAATGTGCTTTTTCTTTTACAACCAATTCTGAAATATCGGTTAAATGTTCTTTTAAAGGTTCCGGATTATGAGGGAAATGTCCGTTTGGTTCGCAGTATAATTTTACCACTTCAACGCCCATTAATTCTAACAATTTAGGAATAATAATTCCCCCTGACGAATTTACTCCATCAACAACTACTTTAAATTTTGCCGCTTTTACTGCTTCAACATCTACCAAAGGTAAATTTAAAACCTCGTCGATATGAATATCCATATAAGCATCATTGATCGTAATTTCTCCCAGATTATCCACATCTGAAAAATCGAAAGCCTCAGCCTCGGCAATTTCAAGAATTTTAGCTCCTTCTGCTCCGCTTAAGAATTCCCCTTTTTCATTCAATAATTTCAAGGCATTCCATTGTTTTGGATTGTGAGAAGCCGTCAGGATAATCCCACCGTCTGCTTTTTCCAAAGGCACAGCAACTTCTACAGTTGGCGTAGTGGAAAGTCCAAGGTCAATTACATTAATTCCTAAACCAATTAAGGTATTTACTACGAGATTATGAATCATTGGACCAGAAATTCTGGCATCACGACCAATTACAACTGTTAATTTTTCTTTTGAAGTATTATTTTTAAGAAAGGTTCCGTAAGCCGAAGCAAACTTTACCGCATCAACAGGAGTCAGGTTGTCTCCCACTTTTCCTCCAATGGTTCCACGTATACCTGAGATAGATTTTATTAAAGTCATTTTTTTGAGATATGGTTATTTATTACAAATATAAAAAAGTTGCCGAGTAACCAAGATGCTTAAGTGCTAAGATTTTAAAATAATATTAAAGTATCCTTACTATTACATACTAAGTTTTATAACAAAATGATTTAAAAAGTTTTTATACATTTACTAAAATAAACGTATCGCTTTCGAAACATCGAAATGATACTAACTCAAAAAAACATGAATTTCCTAGCACACATTTATCTGTCAGGAGACAATGATTTAATAAAAATCGGCAATTTTATGGCCGATGGAATTCGGGGAAAACAATTTGAACATTTTCCGGAGGATGTCCAAAAAGGAATAATCCTGCACCGATCGATTGATACTTATACTGATTCACATACTGTTTTCAGACAGAGTACCAAACGGTTACATGAAAAATACCACCATTACTCGGGTGTGATTGTAGACATCGTTTACGATCATTTTTTAGCCAAAAACTGGACGAAATATTCAGATGAAAAACTGGAAACTTTCATTAACCGATTTTATCGATCGTTACACGAAAACTATGCTATTCTCACTGAAAAAACGCAGGATTTAATGCCCTATATGATTCAGAGAAACTGGCTTTTAAGTTATCAGACGGTTGAAGGAATCCATCAGATTTTAACCCAAATGGACCGAAGGTCAAAAAACGAATCAAAAATGCAGTATGCCAGTGCCGAATTAAAAGAATTTTATACTGAATTCGAGCAGGAATTTACGCTCTTTTTTGAAGATATAAAAGAACATTCAAAACAAAAATTACTCTTATTATGAGAAAAGTTACACTACTGTTTACCTTATTATATATTAGCTGCTCAGCACAACAGACTCCGGCAAAACCAACCGGATTAGTCGTTACCAAAGCAATGGTGGTTTCTGCCCGTGAGGAAGCATCCAAAATAGGTGTTGAAATCATGAAAAAAGGCGGTAATGCTTTTGATGCCATGGTTGGTACTGAATTAGCGCTTGCCGTTGCTTTTCCGTTTGCCGGAAATATTGGCGGCGGCGGGTTTATGGTTTACCGAAAAGCAAATGGCGAAGTCGGATCGTTGGATTATCGCGAAAAAGCGCCATTAGCAGCCACAAAAGATATGTTTCTCGATAAAGACGGAAATGTAATTAAAGGAAAAAGTACGGAAACTGCTCTTGCTATTGGGGTACCGGGTACGGTTGCCGGTGTTTTTGCTGTTCATAAAAAGCTTGGTACACTGCCAATGTCTGAAATTCTAAAACTCGTAATTGTTCTTGCTGAAAAAGGGGTAGTTGTAACGCAAAAACAAGAAAAAAACTTAAAAAATTATCATGAAAGTATCGTCAAAATAAACGGAGAGCAAACACTACTCGCGGGAAATTTCAAGGAGAATGATACGATTAAATATTCCGCTTTGGCGAAAACTTTGAAAAGGATTCAAAAAAATGGAAGAAATGAATTCTATAAAGGAGAAACTGCCAAAATTCTTGTCGATTATCTTCAGAAAAAAGGTGGAATAATCACACTTGAGGATTTGGCGAAATACGAAGCAAAATGGAGAAAACCACTTCAATTTACTTACAAGGATTTAAAGATCACTTCTATGGCACCACCCAGCAGTGGCGGAATTTGTCTGGCACAAATTTTAAAAATGATCGAACCTTATGATTTATCTAAATTAGGACATAATTCTGATGCATCTATTCAAATCATTGTTGAAGCCGAAAGAAGAGCTTATGCAGACAGAAGTCAATACTTGGGTGATCCGGATTTTGTAAAAGTTCCAACAAAAGCTTTAATGGATAGTTCTTATTTAAAAGACAGAATGTCAACTTTTAATCCGGAAAAAGCCAGTTTATCTTCCGAAATAAAAGAGGGAAAAATTACCTATAATGAAAGTACCGAAACGACACATTATTCGATTGTAGATCAATTTGGAAATGCTGTTGCTGCGACTACAACCCTTAACGATGCCTATGGTTCTAAATACTATTGCGATGAATTAGGTTTCTTTTTGAATAATGAAATGGATGATTTCAGTGCTAAACCAGGTTCTCCGAACATGTTTGGTTTGGTGGGAAATGAAGCCAACAGTATTGCACCTCAAAAGCGCATGTTAAGTTCTATGACTCCAACAATTGTTGAGAAAGACGGTAAACTGTTTATGGTAGTAGGTACACCAGGCGGGTCGACGATAATAACTTCTGTTTTACAAACCATTCTAAATGTTTACGAATACAACTTAAGTATGCAGGAAGCTGTAAATGCACCTCGTTTTCATCATCAGTGGTTACCTGACCTTATTACTTTTGAACCTGATACTTTCGATACTAAGACCATCGAAAAACTAAAAGCTAAAAACTATCTGATCAACGAAAAATCTACTCCAATTATCGGAAAAGTGGATGCTATTTTGGTATTACCAAATAAAAATTTAGAGGGTGGCGCTGACTTCCGTGGTGACGATAAAGCAGCCGGGTTTTAATTTAGTTCCCTTTTTTTACTGGTTTTTTAAAGATTATAACTTAAATTTGTAGTATCCATAATTTTTAAAACAGAATGCTAAAAAAATATTTCAGAAGACTAGAAAGCATAATTGCTTTGGGGCAATCGCTAATGACACCAAAGCAATTTATTTTTTTATCAAGTGTTTTAATTGGTATTTCTTGTGCTCTTGCGGTAATTGTTTTAAAAACATTTGCCCATAGCGTATTTTCATTTGCTACTTATATCAATGGGATTCTTAAATTGAGTTTCATCAATAGTTTACTTCCTATTATCGGAATTTTGTTAACCGTTTTGGTTGTCAAAAAAGTACTAAGCGGAACCATACAAAAAGGAACTTCACAAATCCTTTATGCAGTGGCAAAAAAAGCAAGTATCATCCCTAAGAAACAAATGTACGCCCAAATTATAACCAGTTCCCTGACTGTTGGTTTGGGAGGTTCTGCAGGTTTGGAGAGTCCGATTGTAATTACAGGTGCTGCTTTTGGATCTAATTTTGCTCAAAATTATAAACTTCCTTATAAAGACAGAACCTTACTTATTGGCTGCGGTGTAGCTGCCGGGATTTCGGCCGCATTTAACGCGCCTATTGCCGGGGTTCTTTTTGCTATTGAAGTCTTGTTGGTAGATGTAAGTATTTCTGCTTTTACCCCTATTATGATTTCTGCTGCAACAGGGGCAATTGTTTCCGCTATTTTATTGGATGAAAGCATCTTATTGTCTTTCAAACAACAACAAACATTTAATTATCACAATACTCCTTTTTATGTAATTTTAGGAGTACTTACCGGTCTTGCTGCGATTTATTATTCTCGAAATTTTCAGAGAGTTGAACATTACTTTTCAAAACTGGAAATGGGGCCCTATAAAAAAGCATTAATAGGTTCTTCTATGTTGGCAGTTCTGATTTTTATTTTCCCTACTCTTTTTGGAGAAGGTTATGAAAGTATAAAAACACTATCAGAAAGTGATCCCGGAAAATTACTGGACAATACCCTTTTTAGTGAGTACCGAGACAATAATTGGGTGCTGCTCATCTTTGTTGGATGTACCTTAATGATAAAAGTTTTAGCCTCCGGTTTAACTATCGGAAGCGGTGGAAATGGAGGTAATTTTGCTCCTGCCCTCTTTTTAGGTTCTTATCTTGGATATTTTTTCTCCAAATTAGTTAATATGACCGGGCTTACAAACTTACCAGTCAGTAATTTTACTATGGTCGGAATGGCCGGAATCCTAAGCGGTTTGTTTCATGCGCCACTAACAGCCATTTTCTTAATTGCCGAAATAACAGGAGGCTACGGATTAATGATTCCCTTGATGATTATATCCTCCATTAGCTTTGCTATCTCCAAGCGCTTCGAAAAACATTCCCTCGATGTAAAAGGATTAGCCAAAAAAGGACATGCTTTTACCAGCAATAAAGATTCAAACATATTATCGACTCTTGATATTGATTCTATTATCCAGACAGATTATTTAACCGTACATCCTGATGAGAATTTGACCAAACTCGTCGATCTTATTTCCCACTCTAATCAAGTTGTTTTTGCCGTTGTGAATAACGAAAAAGATCTTGTTGGTGTAGTTCACTTTAATGATACTCGAGAAATCATCTTTAATAGTTACCGTGTAAAATACACCTTGATAAAAGACGTCATGAAAACTCCACTCGCTACCATATCCTCTTATGACAGCATGGAAATTGTTATGAGTAAATTTGAAAAAACTAAAACAGCTTTTATTCCAGTCGTACGAAATGAAAAATATTATGGCTTTATTTCCAAATCTATAGCACTTGAAGCCTATCGAACTAAGCTAAGAGCTATGACCATCGAGTAAGCTTAATATCGGATAAGTTAAAAAATTTTATTATCCGATAATAAGAAGTATCTTTGTGGTTATGTGGAATATAGACCTAATATATAGAAACGAATTTCAATCAACCTTTGAACGATTGTATCAGAAAAGGCAGGATTTGCAAACCAGCAGACTCTTGCCAAACATCGCTTTGCATAAAATTCGTGAAAGCCTTTCTTTAGAATGGACCTATAACTCCAATAGTATAGAAGGAAATACTATGAGTTTGCGAGAAACCCAAATGGTTATTCAGGAAGGCATTACCATAAAAGGCAAATCTTTAAGAGAACACTTTGAAACTCATAACCATGACAAGGCTATTGATTATCTGTACTCTATTGTTGATGATACTTACAAACTTAGAAGTATTGATATACTCTCTATACATGGTTTGGTTTTACGCTCTATTGAAGACGATTTTGCAGGACGTTTGCGCAATGGAGGGGTCCGTATTTCCGGTGCCAATTTTATGCCTCCAAATGCAAACAAGGTTTCTGACTATCTAGACGAACTAATTGATTTTATTAATACAAACCCTTTAGGGCTTAATGATATAGAACTGGCTACTATTTACCATCATAAATTAGTCTGGATTCATCCTTTCTTTGATGGTAATGGGCGTACTGTGCGTTTAAGCATGAATTTACTATTGATGCGTTGTGGGTTTCCACCTGCAATCATTCTTAAAAATGACAGGAAAAAGTATTACGAAGCCTTAAATCAGGCTAATACAGGAAACTATCAAAAACTAATACTTTTGATGTGTCAGGCTTTAGAACGTACGCTCAATATTTATCTAAATGCTATGCCGGACAGCGATACCAACTTTCAAAAAATAGCTGATATTGTTAGTGAGCCAGAGACACCTTATGGTCAGGAATATGTAAGTTTACTTGCCAGAACAGGTAAAATAGACGCTTACAAAGAAGGCCGAAACTGGTATACCACCAAAGAAGCTATAGAAGAATATATGGCCACCCGAAAAAGAAAACGCTAATTTTTATTAGCGTTTTTTGTTACAATTTATAACATAAACTTCTGCAGCGTAGTATAAAAAGAATAAATCAAAATGGTAACTTTGCTTTTTGCTCAAAATATATGTTAGAAAAAGACAATACTATTGAAGTTCTTGGTGCAAGAGTTCATAATCTAAAAAATATAGATATTTCGATTCCGCGTGAAAAACTGGTTGTTATTACCGGTTTATCTGGTTCGGGAAAATCTTCTTTGGCATTTGACACTATTTATGCCGAAGGTCAGCGTCGTTATGTAGAAACTTTTTCTGCCTATGCGAGACAATTCCTTGGCGGTTTAGAACGTCCTGATGTTGATAAAATCGACGGACTTTCTCCCGTAATTGCGATTGAACAAAAAACAACCAGTAAAAGCCCTCGTTCAACTGTTGGGACCATTACTGAAATATACGATTTCTTAAGATTACTTTTCGCACGTGGAGCAGATGCTTACAGCTATAATACGGGCGAAAAAATGGTTTCGTATTCTGATGAACAAATCAAAGACTTGATTATTCAGGATTTTATCGGAAAACGAATCAATATCCTTGCTCCGGTTATTAAAGCCAGAAAAGGACACTATGCCGAATTGTTCCAGCAAATTACAAAACAAGGCTTCCTGAAAGTTCGCGTCAATGGCGAAGTACAGGATTTAGTTTCGGGAATGAAATTAGACCGATACAAAACCCATGATATTGAAATTGTAGTAGACCGAATGTTAATTGAAGACACTGCCGACAATCAAAAACGATTAGCAGAAAGCATTAATACTGCAATGCATCATGGTGAAGATGTATTGATGATTCTAGATCAAGACACCAATGAAGTACGTTATTTCAGTAGAAATCTGATGTGTCCCTCAACAGGTATTTCTTATCAAAATCCGGAGCCTAATTTATTTTCTTTTAACTCTCCAAAAGGAGCTTGCCCACATTGTAATGGTTTAGGAACGGTACATGAAATCAATGTCAAAAAGATTATTCCGAATCCAAAATTATCTATTAAAGCCGGTGGTTTTGCACCACTTGGAGAATACAAATCCTCTTGGATTTTTAAGCAATTAGAAGTCATTGGAGAAAAATTCAGTTTTAAGATAACGGATCCAATCGAGAAGATTCCGGAAGAAGCTATGACCATGATTTTACATGGCGGAAAAGATAAATTTACCATAAACTCAAAAGACTTAGGTGTTACTCGCGATTATAAAATTGATTTTGAAGGTATTTCAAATTTTATCAAAAATCAATATGACGAGAGTCCATCTACAACCATAAAACGTTGGGCTAAAGATTTCATGGACGAAGTAAACTGTCCGGTTTGTGAAGGTTCACGTTTGAAAAAAGAAGCTTTATTCTTTAAAATCAATACCAAAAACATCACCGAATTGTGTGATATGGACATCTCTGATTTAACAGCCTGGTTCTTAGATTTAGAAAACCATTTATCAGATAAACAACTGTTGATTGCTTCTGAAGTGGTAAAAGAAATCAAAGACCGTCTGAATTTTTTAATGAATGTTGGTTTGAACTATCTGGCTTTAAGTCGAAGTTCAAAATCACTTTCGGGTGGTGAAGCGCAACGCATTCGACTGGCAACGCAAATTGGCTCACAACTAGTAGGTGTTTTGTATATATTAGATGAGCCAAGTATTGGTCTTCATCAGCGAGATAACGAAAAACTGATTCGTTCATTAGAGCAATTACGTGATATTGGAAATTCGGTTATTGTGGTTGAACATGACAAAGACATGATCGAAACAGCTGATTATGTAATTGATATTGGGCCAAAAGCCGGAAAATACGGTGGCGAAATTATCAGTATCGGAACTCCAAAAGAAACTTTGGCATCTGACACGATTACCGCTCAATATCTGAATGGCAAAATGAAGTTAGAAATTCCAAAAGAAAGACGCAAAGGAAACGGTAAGTTTTTGAAACTTTCGGGAGCGACTGGAAATAATTTAAAAAATGTAACCATTGAAGTTCCTTTAGGCCAACTAATTTGTGTTACAGGAGTTTCCGGAAGTGGAAAATCGACTTTGATAAACGAAACCCTCTACCCGATTCTGAATGCCTATTATTTTAATGGTGTAAAAAAACCACAACCTTATAAAAAGATAGAAGGTCTTGAACATATTGACAAAGTAATTGATATTGATCAGAGTCCGATTGGGAGAACACCACGTTCGAATCCAGCGACTTACACCGAGGTTTTCACAGAAATCAGAAATCTGTTTACTATGACTTCCGAAAGTATGATTCGCGGTTATAAAGCCGGACGTTTTAGTTTTAATGTAAAGGGCGGACGTTGCGAAACCTGTGAAGGCTCAGGTGTCAGAACCATCGAAATGAACTTTTTACCGGATGTATATGTGGAATGCGAAACCTGTCAGGGAAAACGTTTTAACCGTGAAACTTTAGAAATTCGATACAAAGGAAAATCTATATCAGATGTATTGAATATGACAGTGGATGAAGCGGTACCATTCTTTGAAAACATTCCAAAGATTTACCGAAAAGTAAAAACAATTCAGGATGTCGGTTTAGGTTATATTACACTTGGACAACAAAGCACAACGCTTTCAGGTGGTGAGGCGCAACGTATAAAGCTAGCTGGGGAATTATCTAAAAAAGATACCGGAAATACTTTTTATATACTCGACGAGCCTACAACAGGTTTACACTTTGAAGACATCAGAGTTTTGATGGACGTAATCAATAAACTTGTTGATAAAGGAAACACCATACTAGTAATCGAACATAATATGGACGTTATTAAACTGGCGGATTATATTATAGACATTGGCCCGGAAGGCGGAAAAGGTGGTGGAGAACTTATCGCAAAAGGAACACCTGAAGAAGTAGTTAAAAGTAAAAAAAGCTTTACGGCTAAGTTTTTGAAAAAAGAACTTATCTAACATTCTAAATTAAAATTATAGTACACACCCCACAACAACGATTACTTTAATTAATTGATAATGAGAAACAAAATTTAAAAAACTTGTTTCCATCGCTATATTTTGGTTAATAAATAAGTTTTTTTGCACCAACTCTCGAAAAAAGAGTTAATTTAGTATCCCTTTTTAATCAAAAAAAATCAACTTTAATCGATAAAAAGATAAAGCTGAATCAAAAACTGATGCCTTAGCTCCAGTGAAAGAGGAAATCTTATTGCTTTGATCCCTATAACTATTGGGGACCACAAAAGATTAGAATGTACAGCAGGAACGAGCTCCTGAAAAATAAATTAATAATACACAAAAAATGAGATTAGAAGATTTTGACAACGATGAGGATAAAATTATCCAAGATCGTTTGAAGCAAAAAACGTGGAATGAAATCAGAACAAACGACAGCTGGGCGATTTTTAAAATCATGGCTGAATTTGTAAATGGATATGAAAGCATGGGACGTATTGGTCCGTGTGTATCGATTTTTGGATCTGCAAGAACAAAGCCGGATGATAAATATTACTTACTGGCAGAAAAAATTGCTTTTAAAATTAGTAAAGCAGGTTATGGTGTAATCACAGGAGGTGGTCCCGGAATAATGGAAGCTGGAAACAAAGGCGCGCATTTGGGCGGAGGAACTTCAGTTGGTCTGAATATCGAATTGCCTTTTGAACAACACTTTAACCCTTATATTGATCACGACAAAAACCTTAATTTTGACTACTTTTTTGTTAGAAAGGTAATGTTTGTAAAATATTCTCAAGGTTTCGTAGTAATGCCGGGAGGTTTTGGAACTTTAGACGAAATGTTTGAAGCTATCACCTTAATACAAACTAAAAAAATTGGAAAATTCCCAATTATATTAGTAGGAGTTGAATTCTGGTCAGGATTGATCGAATGGGTAAAAACGGTACTTGTAGAAAAAATGCAAACAGTGAGCCCGGAAGATTTAAACTTATTCAAAATTGTAGATACTGAAGACGAAGTAGTAGATGTTCTGGACAAATTCTATAAGAAATATGATTTGAGTCCGAATTTCTAAACTTTTTCTTAACCACATAAGTAATGTAAGCGCATTTGAGAAACAAGCTTAACAAAGATTAATTTATTATGAATTTACATCGCTTTTATGGTTAAAATTTATTACGAAATGCAAAAAAAATGAAGCTGTTTTCTTAAACAGCTTTTTTTTATACTATTTTTACAAAAGTCAAAAAAAAATCTACGCTCGTAAATTAAAGAAACAGCTAAAAAAATTTAAGCCAACTTGAGATCATTTTATAAAAGAATTTTCTTCGTTTTAGTTTTATTCAATTCAGTAAAACAATATGCGCAACATCAATCTAAGATGGAAGTGGCTGTAAACCTTGAACTAAAAACTTTAAATGTAAAACAGGATATTGTTTTTTACAATACTTCTAATGACACTTTAGATTCAATTGTTTTAAATGATTGGAATAATGCTTTTTCTAATAAAAACACGCCACTTGCCAGGCGATTTTCTGATGAATTTTATCGTGGTTTTCATCTGGCCAACGACCAAGAAAGAGGAAATACTACAATTCTGAATTTACTCGATGCTAATGACATGGCTTTTGAATGGGAAAGAACCGAGAGAAATCCTGACTTTATCGTAGTAAAACTAAAGCAAAAACTACTCCCGAATCAAAAAGTTGAGCTTCATATTAGCTATATTTCTAAGGTTCCAAGCGATAAATTCACTCATTATGGTTTTGATCAAAATGGTGGAATGAACCTTAAAAACTGGTTTTTGAGTCCCGCCCGATATGAAAATCACGCTTTTATAAAATACAATAATTTTAATCTGGATGATATTGTAAATGCTGCCAGTACTTATGAAATTGCAATAAAAATTCCGAATACGTATTCGATTACAACCGATTTAAATTCGATTACTACAGATCTTACAAATCCACAATCGACTACCTATACTTTTTCCGGAACCAACAGAACTGATTTTAATTTGTTTATCGAAAAGCAAAATAGTTTCAAAAGCTATGAGAATAGCTCCATTGAGATTCTTTCTAATCTAAAAAACAAAAAACTTAACGATATCCAAAAAGCGATTGTCATAAACAAGGTAGTCACTTTTGCAAACAACTTTATTGGCACCTATCCACATCAAAAAATCACCGTTTCTCAAACCGATTATGACCGAAATCCTTTTTACGGGTTAAATCAGTTACCGTCTTTTATCAGTCCATTTTCAGATGAATTTATCTTCGAGATCACCTTCTTAAAGACTTATTTGAACAATTATCTTAAGAATAGTCTCCGTCTAGACTCCAGAAAAGACAACTGGATTCAGGACGGTATCCAGATCTATGCCATGATGAAATACATGGACGAAAACCATCTGGATCAAAAAATGCTTGGAAGTCTTTCGAACATGAGACTTTTTAAGAGTTACAATATTGCCAATTTGACTTTTAACGAGCAATACAGTTATTATTATATGCTAATGGCACGTAAAAATCTGGATCAGCCACTTGGAGACCCGAAAAATACATTGATAAAATTCAACGAGCAGATTGCCAGTAAATATCGTGCAGGTTTAAGTTTAAGTTATTTAGACAACTATCTAAATCATGACATTGTCCCTAAAAGTGTTCAGGAATTTTATGATTTAAATAAAAACCAACAAGTTAACAGATTTGATTTCGAAAAAATACTAACTCAAAACAGTCCTAAAAAAATCGATTGGTTTTTCAAAACCATCATTGACTCCCGTGATATTATTGATTACAAATTTTCGAATGTCACCAGAACCAAAGACAGCATACAATTTTCGATAAGAAACCGAACAGGCAACTTTGTCCCTATTCCGGTTTATGGAATTAAAAAAAACGAAGTTGTTTTCAAAAAATGGATTGAGCCTTCAAGTAACGACTCGATTTATCATTTTAACAGAAACAAAGCCGACAAAATAGTTTTGAATTATGACAATGAGGTTCCAGAATACAACTTAAGAAACAACTGGAAATCTCTAAAAAGTCTCGTGATCACCAACCGTCCAATAAAATTTAATTTCGCAAAAGATCTTGAAGATCCGTATTACAATCAAATTTTATATGTTCCAACGCTTACCTATAATTATTATGATGGTTTGACGCCCGGAATGCGTTTTCACAACAAAACCATTTTAGACAAACCGTTTACCTTCGACATTAATCCGGCTTATTCTATTAATGCCGGTACTATATCCGGTTCTTCTGCTTTTTCGCTAAATCATTATTATCGAAACAGTACGCTTTATAATGTTAGATATTCCATTAGCCAAAATTATTTTCATTACGCACCGGATGCCACTTATTTCAGATTAAATCCGATGGTACAGCTTAGAATTCGTGAAGAAAATTTCAGAGACAACCGAAAACAACTTATTCTGGTTCGTCAAGTTATTGTAAATCGCGAAGCAAGTAAATACATTACTGATAATTCAAATCCGAATTATTCTGTTTTTAACGCTCGTTATATGAATACCAAAACAGAATTGGTCGATCATTTTAGTTTTATGACCGATGTTCAATTTTCAAGCGGATTCGGAAAACTAGCCGGAGAAATCGAATACAGAAGATTATTTGAAAATAATCGAAAGCTAAACTTACGTGTATATACCGGAAGCTTCTTATATAACAGGACTGATTCTGATTATTTTAGCTTTGGATTAGACCGCCCAACCGATTATATGTTTGATTATAATTTTTTAGGCCGTTCTGAAAGTACCGGAATTTTCAGCCAACAATACGTAATAGCCGAAGGTGGTTTTAAATCTAAAATAGAACCGCGATACGCAAATCAATGGATGGCGACGCTAAATGCAAGTTATTCGATTTGGAATTGGATTGAGGCTTACGGTGACATCGGTTTCATGCAAAACAAACATCAAACCACAGACTTTGCATATGATAGTGGAATCCGCTTAAATCTGGTTCCGGATTACTTCGAATTGTATTTTCCGATCTATTCTAATAATGGTTGGGAGGTTGCGCAAAAAAATTATGACGAAAAAATACGATTTGTTGTTACTTTTTCTCCCAAAACATTAGTCAATCTTTTTACCCGAAAATGGTTTTAATTGAATAAATTTTAAATAAAAACATAAATTATTACCACTTAAATCACAAAATCATTAAACATTCAATAAAAAAACCCTAGTGTTTTAGCAATTTAATTGTTAATAATTAAATTATATTTACTTTAATGAATTATGATTATTGATACTTTTTAAGTAATTTTGTCGCCTAACATGACCCATTCCAGATTATGATTAAAGAAAAAAACAATTCTACATTGACTTTCGAAGATTTCAAAACTGAGGTGTTAAACGATTACAAAATTGCTGTAACCAGCCGCGAATGTAGTCTTTTAGGGCGTAAAGAAGTATTGACAGGAAAGGCCAAATTCGGAATATTTGGTGACGGAAAAGAGGTTCCACAGCTTGCTATGGCCAAAGCTTTTAAAAACGGTGATTTCCGTTCCGGATACTATCGCGATCAAACCTTTATGATGGCTATTGGAGAATTAACTCCAAAACAATTTTTTGCCGGTTTATACGGTCATACTGATATAGATTTTGATCCAATGTCTGCGGGCAGGCAAATGGGTGGTCACTTTGTAACGCACAGTTTAAACGAAGACGGCTCTTGGAAAGATTTAACAAAACAAAAAAATTCAAGTTCAGATATATCTCCTACTGCAGGGCAAATGCCAAGATTACTTGGTTTAGCACAAGCATCAAAAATTTACAGAAACGTTGACGGAATCACTGTCAAAGACAAATTCTCTGTTAATGGTAATGAAGTAGCTTGGGGAACAATTGGAAATGCAAGTACTTCTGAAGGTTTATTTTTTGAAACTATAAATGCTGCCGGAGTTTTACAAGTTCCGATGGTAATGAGTGTTTGGGATGATGAATACGGAATTTCGGTTCACGCAAGACATCAAACAACCAAAGAAAACATCTCTGAGATCTTAAAAGGATACCAACGTGATGAAGATGCAAAAGGATATGAAATTTTCAGAGTAAAAGGCTGGGATTATGCCGAACTAGTTTCGACATATGAAAGAGCCGCAGCAATTGCACGTGAAGAACATGTACCGGTTTTAATTCACGTAAATGAATTAACACAACCTCAAGGACACTCTACTTCAGGATCGCACGAGCGTTACAAAAATGCCGAAAGACTGGCATGGGAAAGAGATTTCGATTGTATTCGTCAAATGCGTTTATGGATGATTGCTGTCAATGTTGCTTCTCCTGAAGAATTAGCTGAAATTGATTTTGAAATTAAAAAAGAAATCCTTGACGCTAAAAAAGACGCTTGGAATTCTTTTATTAATCCAATTATTGAAGATCAAAAAAATCTTTTAGTTTTATTGGAACAAATTTCAAGCGCCAGTATCAATCATAAAGATAAAATTCAGAAATACATCTCTGAATTAAGTGCTATAAAATCTCCTTTGAAAAAGGAAATGCTGGTAATCGCCAGAAAAATTCTGCGTTTTATTGAAATTCCAAACAGTAAAGTTTTATTATCTGACTGGATTACCAATTATATCAAAACTACACAAGTAAAATTCAGCAGTAATTTACATTCTGATTCTGCCGAAAATGTATTTTCAGTACAGAAAGTACTTCCTGAATATGATGAGAATTCAAAAGCGGACTTAGATGGCCGAATGATTCTTCGTGATAACTTCGATGCTATATTCAGTAAATATCCGGAAACATTGATCTTTGGTGAAGATGTTGGAAACATTGGTGACGTAAACCAAGGTTTAGAAGGTATGCAAGAAAAATACGGTGAACTTCGTGTTGCCGATGTTGGTATCAGAGAAGCAACCATTATTGGTCAGGGAATTGGAATGGCCTTAAGAGGTTTGCGTCCGATTGCTGAGATTCAATATTTAGATTATTTATTGTACGCTATTCAGATCATGAGTGATGATTTGGCAACTTTACAATACAGAACGGTTGGAAAACAAAAAGCCCCATTAATTATCAGAACTCGTGGACACCGTTTAGAAGGTATCTGGCACTCTGGTTCTCCGATGGGAATGATTATCAATGCAATTCGTGGAATTCATGTTTTGGTTCCAAGAAACATGACTCAGGCAGCCGGTTTCTATAACGCTCTTTTAGAATGTGACGAACCTGCTTTAGTGATCGAATGTTTGAACGGATACCGTTTAAAAGAAAAAACACCACTTAATTTTGGAGAATTCAAAACACCAATCGGAGTTGTTGAAACACTAAAAGAAGGGGCTGATATTACTTTAGTTTCTTACGGATCTACCTTGAGATTGGTAGAACAAGCTGCAATTGAATTATTAGAATTAGGTATTGATTGTGAAGTAATCGATATTCAGTCTTTACTTCCATTTGATATTAATAAAGATATTGTAAAAAGTATCGCCAAAACAAATCGTCTATTAGTAATCGATGAAGATGTTCCGGGTGGTGCTTCAGCATTTATTTTACAACAAATTCTGGAAGAACAGGATGCCTACAAATATCTGGACAGCAAACCACAGACTTTAGCTTCAAAAGCACACAGACCTGCTTATGGAACAGATGGGGATTATTTCTCTAAACCTTCTGCTGAAGATATTTTCGAAAAGGTATATACGATGATGAATGAAGTTAATCCTTCTAAATATCCTAATTTATACTAGAACCTATATTTTAAAAAAATACCCGACAAGTTTTAAAAAACCAGTCGGGTATTTTTTTATCTTTTTCTGAGTATCTTACTCCCCTACTACTTTACCAAAAGTCCATCAGTTAAGAATAGGTCTACTTTTTAGCAGTAACTAAAAACGCATTTTTTCCTCTGCATTTTTTCCTCTGCATTTTTTCCTCTGCATTTTTTCCTTTGCATTTTTTCAATGAAAATATTACCTTATATTTTCAAATATTTTTCTGTTATTCAATGGCTGTATGACACGGAAATTTTCTTTACTGTAATTTCCCTGATAGTTCTTAAATTGATCATTTGTCATTTCAATCTGGTTTTTAAACACAAACCAAGTTAGAGGACCTTCATTTAAAGTAAAATCTAAATGAGGAGTTGTCAATGAACCACTATAAGCATAATATTTATTCGTATCAGCAGGCAATAGCGTATTCAAATTTAACAGATTAGACAACGCATTAGTCCCTTTAAGTTTCGGAGAGCCATCAAATAAAGTTTGAAGCGAAGTATTTGCTTTTCCGTTTTTAACAAGCACTCCTAAAACTGCGTAAGCACCTTTTGAAGATTTGTGAACAAAATGAATTTCCATTACACCATATTCTCCATTAATACTGTGTTCGCTATGATAATGAAAGTGAAATTGCTGCAGTTCATATTTATTCCCCTTAATGGTTATAAAATTATCTGTCTTATCTGCCTGCGATAAATTTACTTTTAAATTATCTTCTGTATTCTCTATATTACTTAAAGTTATTGCGCCATAATGAATAATAGGATCTAATGTACTTATCTTCTCGGTAAAAGATGCATTTATATTAATGGGAGTTTGTCCATCGATATTAGCTGTACCTAATGGCTTATCCTGATTTACTAAACTCTCCGGAAACTCTTTAACAGAATTCTCCGAATGATCGTCACTCTTGCTGCAAGAAACAAAAGTAATTGTTACTAATAAAAGTAAGGCTATTTTTTTCATATCTAAATATTTGTATTTATTTGATACGAAAAAAAACAAAATGCTTCATTAAGCTTAACAAAAACATACAACTGTTTATATCTAATTAACAACTGTCTTTATGTTTTTTATATTTCTATTCTTTAGGTTTTTAAATTTCAAAAAGCTTGTGAGAGATATTCTTAAGATTGAAGGGGCAAAACTGAAGAGGTACAGAATTGTAGAAGTTAGTAAAAGCAGAAAAAGTCTTGCGACTCTTCTACTTTACCTTCTGGATATTTATTGCTGTATGATAGAATGAGTATTACACTCAAAACTACATTTTTAGCTTTCCTTATTTTTAATTTAGTTTCTTACAACAAAAAACTATTTGGCACTCAAAATAGCTCTGGCTTTCTCTAAATCTTCGGCTGTATCGATTCCAATTCCTACATGAGTCGTCTCTACCATTTTGATTCGTTTTCCGAATTCCAGATAACGGAGCTGTTCTAGTTTCTCAGAAGCTTCTAAAGATTTCATTGGCAGACTATAAAAATCCAACAGAGCCTGCTTTCTAAACGCATAAATCCCAATATGCTGAAAGTAACGAACACCAACATCTTTATCTCTTGGATACGGAATCACAGAACGCGAAAAATACAAGGCAAATTGTGATTGATCTACCACCACTTTTACATTATTCGGGTTATTGATCTCTTCTTCATTTGTAATTTCACGCATTAATGAAGCCAAATCAACTTTACGATCGGGATCATTTTTAAAAGCATTCAAGACCTGCTCTAAAGGCCCTGCTTCCGTAAAAGGTTCATCCCCTTGCACATTCACCACAATATCTACATCCAGATTGGCTACCGCTTCTGCAATTCGGTCGCTTCCAGATTCGTGCTCTTTGATACTCATAATGGCTTTCCCACCGTTAGAAACAATTTCATCAAAGATCAAATCCGAATCGGTCACCACAAAAACATCTTCAAATAATTGAGTGGCAACTGCGGCTTCATAAGTTCTTAAAATAACGGTTTTACCTCCCAAATCCTGCATTAGTTTGGCTGGAAATCGTGTAGAAGCGTAACGTGCCGGAATAACTGCTATTATTTTCATTTTTGATCGTGTAATTTAGGTTGGAATCTAGAAAACAAATATACCTATTCGGTCGCAGGTTTTAAAAATATATTTACAACATAGTATTCAAAAAATTCTAACAAATTCCCTAAACAATTATCATTTAATATCTTACAAAATAAATTTTCGCATGCAAAAAATAATTATTTTTATGCAAAAAAAAAATTATGACACAAACATTCCGTTTTCTTTTATTTTCTTTCTTTCTGATCAGTACCAGTGTTTTTTCACAAAAAACAAACTCTCCAATCTTAAATTCATTTTCAGATCGTGTCTTTAAAGGAGAAGGTTATCAGCCCATTGGTAATCTCAAATGGAAGTTTAAAACGGAAGGCAAAATTTTCTCCTCTCCAATTACAAAAAATGGAATTGTATACGTTGGCAGTGAGGACGGCAATTTTTATGCGCTTGATGAAAAAACCGGAAAAGAAAAATGGAAGTTTAAAACCAATGGCGCTGTTCACAGTTCACCAAGTATTTATGAAAATACCATCTACTTTGGAAGTTTTGACGGTTATTATTATGCCGTAAACCTAACAACCGGAAAACAACTTTGGAAATTTAAAACAGCAGGTGAACATTGGTACCAGGAAGCGGGAATCTTGGGTTTGAAACCACACGATATGGTAATGGATGAATTATGGGATTTTTATTTGTCATCTCCGGTTGTCTACAGAAACAATAAATCAACTCTCGTTATATTCGGAAGCAGCGACGGAAATGTTTATGCTGTTGATGCCAAAAAAGGAAATCTAAACTGGAAATTCAAAACCAATGCTGCTATTCACAGTACACCGGTTATAAACAAAAACACTTTATATATTGGGAGTTGGGATGCCGATTTGTATGCCCTAAATTGTGATACCGGAAAAGAAAAATGGAAATTCGAAACACAAAAAAAAGTAGGTTTCAAAGGCATCCAATCTTCTGTTGCTGTTGCCAATGGCATGGTTTATCTTAGCGCCAGAGACCCTTACATTTTTGCCGTAGATGCCGAAACCGGAAAATTAGAATGGAAATATGACGCGGAAAACTCCTGGATTTTAAGTACGGCTGTAATTCTAAACAATATTCTTTACGTAGGAACATCTGACACCTATGCTTTACTGGCTTTAGACCCAAAAACAGGAAAAGAATTATCGCGCTTTGAAACCAAAGGGTATGTGTATGGAACACCTGCAATAGCTGGTAACACTGCTTATTTTGGAGATTTCACGGGGAATTTCTTTGCGCTTAACCTACTTTCTTCCGGAAAAGAGTTCAGCTCCATAAGTACCGAAAGCAGAAAAGAAAACGCCGCCAAAATTTTAAAAGACGATAAATTAGATGCTGTCTATGCCGCTAAGGGTGCCGATTTATCTCTTTACAGCGAAAACAAAAAGGTTATGGATGAATTTTACAAACTTGGCTCCATCGTTTCATCCCCATTTGTTAGCAATAAAACCGTTTACTTTGGCAGTGCTGATGGTTATTTATATGCGCATCATTTACAGAAAAGTAAATAAATTTTAAATAATTATAATTATAGCCCTGACAGGTTTTAAAAATCTGTCAGGCATGATTTTGAAAAATAAATTAAACTATTCTACAAAACTCTCGTCTTTAAAACCAATTAAATAGAGTTTATTTTTAGCACGTGTCATAGCAGTATACAACCATCTAATATAATCGCGATCGATTCCGTTTGGCAAATAGGGCTGCTCTATAAAAACCGTATCCCACTGCCCTCCTTGCGATTTATGACAGGTAATGGCGTACGAGAATTTCACCTGTAAACCATTAAAATATTCGTTGTTTTTTATCTTTTGAAATTTCTTGTACTTGGTGGTTTCTTCCTCATAATCTTTCATCACTTCTTCGTACAAACGATTTGAATCTTCGTAGGTTAATGAAGGAGATTCACTTTTAATCGTATCCAAAATCAAAACGGTTTCAAAAGGCTTTTGATCCGGATAATCGACCATTCTGATTTTTACTTTCGCAAAATTGAATCCGTATAACTCTCGGATTCCAAAAAGCTCCAGCACTTCAATAATATCACCATTGGCAATAAAACCGGCTTCATCGGTTTCTTTGAGCCAGAAGTAATTGTTCTTTACCACCATCAGGAAATCTCCAACCGAAAGTTCGCTTTCTTTAAACAAAATCCGGGTTCTAATCTGTTCATTGTACTGATTCGCCCTTTTATTGGAACGCACTATAAAGGCCGTATCCTCAATACTATAATTGCTGTACGCCGTATTTATAGCGTCCTGAATATCGTAACCATCCGTAAGTCTGACGATATCTTTGAATTTTTTTACGTTGAATTTAAATTCGGTCAAAAATGATTCTTTTAATAATTCACGTAATTCTGTAGCATTGTATAAAATTCCTGAACTTTCTTCCTGACGCATCACTTCATCAAGTTCAATATGTTCAATTTCTTTATCGTAATGAGCACCCAAAGTATGTATATCAAGCGCAGGACTAATATCTAAGTTTACCGGAGGCAACTGAGCGGTATCTCCAAGAAGAATCATTTTGCAATTGGTTCCCGAATATACATAAGAGATTAAATCGTCTAATAACGATCCATTATCATACAATTTCGAATCCGAATTGCTGTCTGAGATCATCGAGGCCTCATCAACAATAAAAATAGTGTTTTTGTGCTTGTTGATTTGTTTTGTAAATGCTACCCCGCCTCCTGCAGACTTTTTAGGGAAATAGATTTTTTTATGAATCGTGAAAGCAGGTGTATTCGAATAATTTGCAATAACCTTTGCCGCACGTCCTGTTGGCGCCAATAAAACATATTTTTTATTGATATCCCCCAAGTTGTTTACAATCGTTGAGATCACGGTTGTCTTTCCTGTTCCGGCATATCCTTTTAATACAAAAATGGTATCATTGGCCGGTTCTGTCAGGAAAATAGCGATTTTTTGAAAAAATATATCTTGTTTATAAGTTGGAGCAAACGGAAATCTTTTTTGCAAAACACCGTAAAACTGTGCTGAATTCATAGGAAAAATTTGAACTACAAAGTACGGTTTTTTTACCGTCAATGCCAATGTCTAAACTCGATTTCGGTCATAAAGTTTTCAAAAAGAGCAAAACAAAAAACAAGGCTTAATTAAAATATAACAAGGCCGTAACTTTAACAAAATGTTGTTTTTTGAAATTGCAATTATTATTGTTGCTTTTTAATTTGTAAGTTTGTCTTTTAATTAAATTCTTTCTTGACACTACAACTGGTAACGAATTGTAAATCAGATTATGCCATTTCAAAACACTAATATAACATCAAAAAAATACAAAAAACTTTCTATTCAGGTTTCCCTGAACGGATTTTCATTTTGTTGTTTTGATACGCTTAATAATACCATTACTTCGTTTAATGAAGTCGAATTTACACCTACACAAAAAGGATCCAAAATAGAAGAATTATATGGTGATGCTTTTAAGAAACACACGGAACTAAAAGACGCCTATGATGATATTGTGGTGATACACAACAACAATCTTTCTACTTTTGTGCCTACTGCTTTGTTTGACGAAAATTATCTGGGCAGTTATTTACAATACAACACCAAGGTTTTTGAAACTGATTTTTTTACCTATGATCAGATTTCAAATTACGAGATGAACACCATTTATATCCCGTATGTCAACATCAATAACTTTTTGATTGATCAGATTGGTTCTTTTGATTACAAACATTCGAACAGCATTCTAATCGAAAAAATACTGGAGGCTTCTAAAAATAACGACGATAAAAAAATGATCGTTAATTTTAATCCCGATCATTTCGAACTGATCGTGGTACAAAACCAGAGATTACTATTATTCAATTCTTTCGAGTATCAGACTCCGGAAGATTTTATATACTATTTGCTTTTTACAGCAGAACAATTGAGCTTAAATCCCGAAAGTTTTCACCTTGAATTATTAGGAACGATAACTAAAAATGATCCTTTTTATACCATTGCGTATAAATACATTCGTAATGTTGCCTTTTTAGATGTAAGCACATTACAAGAGAGAAACAGCTTTTCTACCACTCAGAATCAAAAACATTATATTCTATTTCAATCATGAGAATCATATCAGGAAAATACAAAGGACGCCGCATTTTTCCACCAAAAAACCTTCCGGTAAGACCTACAACTGACATGAGTAAAGAAGCATTATTTAATGTTTTGAACAATCATTTTAGTTTTGAAGGCTTAAAGGTGCTGGATTTATTTTCAGGAACGGGCAATATTAGTTTCGAGTTCGCTTCCCGCGGAAGTGCTCCAATTACCTCTGTTGACGGAGATTTTGGTTGTGTAAAATTCATCAAACAAGTTGCATCAGAATACGATTTTGAGATTGCAGCAACAAAAAGTGATGTTTTTAAATTCCTTGAAAACTGCAAAACCTCTTACGATATTATTTTTGCTGATCCCCCTTACGGTTTAGATCAGGCTACTTTTGAAAAAATAGTACTAACGGTTTTCGAAAGAGATTTGCTTCACGACGACGGAATGATGATTATTGAACATTCTAAGTATACCAAATTAGAGCATTTGAGCAATTTCTCTTTTCAGAAAAGTTACGGAGGTTCTTTTTTCACCTTCTTCGAATTGAATTCTACGGATGATGACGAAGAACTCGTTGATGATTCCTCTAATAAAATTACAGAAGAAGACGAAGGATAGTCGAGAACAAAACATTTGATTTTTGTTTTTTGCATTTTACATTTTATAAAAGAAATTCAAGCTTATTTTAGTTTCATAAGCCTTCGACTTCGCTCAGGGTGACACTCGTGGGATAATTTAATTTTGAGTAAGTACGACAACAAAAGAATTGATCGTTGATTTTTTCAAATCTCACATTTCACATTCAACTTTTTAAACATAAAAAAGCCCTTGACTCACAAGGGCTTTTTCTTTTATCTAATCCTATCTGAATTTTCATTAACGATTTTTTCCTTGAATTCTGATTCTTTTATTTTTCCAAAAGAATATTTAAGTGTAATAGAAACTTCATTAGCATCAACTAAATACCGTGCTCTCGAACTTATATTATTAATCGTAAATCTTTCTGTATAAATCGTGTTTCTAAAAATATCATTATAATTTAAAGTACAATTCCAGTTTTTACCAAACGCTTTTGCGAGTGACATATCAAAAATTAAATTTGCCCCTCGCTCAAAAACGCCCTCTTTTTGTTTTGTTGCACCCCAAAAAGACAGAACGAATGTAAAATCTTTTGGAAGTTTAAAAGTATTATTCGAGTAATAATACAAATAGGTTTTTGTAGAATTAAACACTGCCGCAGGGTCTTCTATTTTATTTGTCGCGAAAATTAAAGAATTTGTATTTGTCCAAATTTTATAGGTAAACGGTACTGTAAATTCAATAGTATAACCTGATTCTTTTTGAAAATTTTTCTCCGTAAAAGTCAAAACATTGTTTTGATTATCAAAAATAAAATCAGCATAAATTGGATTTTTGTTTTGGTATAAAGTCAATTTTACAGATTTATCATGATACTGAAAAACCGTCGAAATTACATCGATAAAAGTTGGTCCTAAATTGATATTATTGCTGTAAATAAAATACGGGTTAATATAGGTTGCAATCATACTCAAAGAAGAATAATTGGGTCTCGAAATACTTTTAGAATAATCTACACTTATACTTTTTGTACTGTCTATTGAAAAAGAAAACAGCGCTTTCGGGAAAAAATTTGTGTAGTTTTTATTTATTAACGATGAATTGTCTGTGCTGTATTTACTTTTGACATTTGTATTTTCCATTCGCAATCCAATCGAAAAATCGATTTTTTTAATTTTTCCTGAAAGCTGTGAATAAGCACCTGAATTGATTTCTTTAAAATTATAATCGAAAGTCGTAGTTTTATTTTCATCATAATCAAATACATCATAATTAGATTTCGATTTTGCTGCAGAATATAGTCCGCCGTATTCCCAAGTCATTTCATTTTTAAACTTTTTTTCTAAATTAATACGCCCCGAAAAAACATCAACATTAAATCTCTGATTCCTATTTTGTGATAATTCCAGCTCCGAATCATTAAAATTATTTTCGACTAAACTCCATAAATGCTGATTAAAATTGGAGCCCTGAATACCAACAAATAACTTTGTATCAATCGCTTTAAGTCTTTTTGAATAATTCATAAATGAGTTAATAAAATTCTTTTCGCTGGAATTATCACTAAGTGTAAAAACATTATTTTGCTGATCTAGATTTTGGTTAAAAGTAAACGTATTGATATCAAAAGCATCTGCTTTCATTTTTCCATTTATATTCATTGAGAAATAATCCTCTTCATTTATTTTATAAAACAAACCGGTACCAAAAATACATTCTTTCACACGAGAAATTGCTGTAACATCATAATTAGAAACAATAGCAGCCTGCGGAATTTGATAAGCAATGCTATGATTCTCCCACGGATTTCGTCGGTTGTAATTGAAGTTGGCTTTCCATTCTAACTTATTCTTTTTGAAACTGGAATTAAAACCGATATAATTATTATAGTTCTTTTTAAAAGAAGCTGTTTCAGAAATATCCGTTTTAAAACCCTCTTTTCTGCTTAGTTTACGAGTAATTAAAATTACGGCGCGCCCCTCAGCTTCATACTTTGAAGAAGGATTTTTAATAATTTCAATTGTTTTGATATCGTCAACAACCAAAGCATTCAAATCATTCATTCCTACTCTTTGATTGTCAATATAAATAAGCGGCGTTCCTTTACCAACAATCGAAATACTTTCGCGATCAGCACTTACTTGAACTGTTGGAAGTTTTGAAAGCAAATCAACGGGATTTGGAATCGAATTGTAAACCGAATTGGCAACGTCTACTTTTATATTTCCGTTTGCATTAGTAAACGTTTTTTTGTTTTGAGCGATAACAACTTCATCTAATTTGTTAGAGATACTATCCTTCGGAGTTTCCGTTTGCGCATATCCGGCCATCGAAAGGCAAAAAAGCAATAACAATAAAATAATTTTTAAGAACAGGTACATTTTCATTCGTTAACAAGATTTTGGTTTAAGAGCTACAAAAGTGCTTCTAATATGGCGTTCTGAAAGTTAATTGGAGGTTAATGCGGCGTTAATGCTGAAATTGTAGCACAAAAGCTTTATTTTTGATTCGAATTCCTTTCTGTATGAAACAAAGAATCAATTTATTAATCACACTTTCTGTTGTCGCCCTGCTCGTTTTATCGGCGGTACAATGTTATTTGGTCAAAACCACTTACGATTTTAAAGTAGCGCAGTTTCACACCGAAATCAAGAATGAGATTGCTCGGATTTCAAATAATTACAGTGATATTGATTCCGTTATTGTCAGTAAAAAAGAAGCCCTTTACAAAGGATTAGCTCAAAATTATATTCAAGGAAAAAAGACCAAATTTGAAATCAAAAACGGTATTCTTGGAAATCAATATCAAGACGCCTTAACACAGAAAATTCAACGCAAATTCGAAAGAGAATTACCCAATCTAAAAATTGATTTTGCGATTGTACTCAATAAATTTATACTGTATCAGAACACCAAAAAAGCGGATACTATTTTCTCGGAAAAGCCTTTTATCCAAAACAAATTATACGGTAATCTGGCTTCGTTAAACCATGCTTTTTTAGTTCGGAGTTATGTCGGAACAACAAACGGATTGTACAAAAATCAAGATTATAAATTGCTGACCGAAGATTCGATGTACATTTCGGTAATCGACTGGGAAATGATTATTTTAAAACGAATGATCGGTGTGTTACTATTGTCGTTGTTTTCTATTCTTACCCTGATTACCCTTTTTGTCATTGCCATTAAAGCTTTAATTAAACAGAAAAAAGTAAACAAAGTTAAAACTGATTTTATCAATAATATTACACACGAACTCAAAACTCCTTTGGCGACTTTGAGTATTTCGACCAAAATTTTAGAACAGAAAAACATTCGTGAAAACGATGAGAATTTCAATGCAATTGTCAATACGATTTCACGTCAGAACAATCGTTTGCAAAGTTTGATCGATCAGGTTTTGGCAAATTCTCTGGCAGAAAATGAAATCGAACTACAAAAAGAAAAAATAAATACCGAAGAATTTCTGCTTTCGATTATCGAAGATTTTAAAATCGGATATCCCAAAATTACGATCGAAACTGATTTTCAAACGCAAAAAACAGTTTTAGTTTTAGATAAATTTCATTTGACAACCGCAATTTTAAATGTTTTAGAAAATGCTGTAAAATACGGTTCCAGCCATATTTTGGTAAAAACCGGAAATATAGAAAATGAGTTTTCGTTAAGTATTCAAGATGACGGAATTGGAATTTCTAAAAACAAACAAGCGTTGCTTTTTGAGAAGTTTTACAGAGTCGAACAAGGAAATTTACACAACGCAAAAGGCCTCGGATTGGGTTTGTATTACGTAGATCAGATTATAAAAGCACACCAGGGCTCTGTTAACGTTATTAGCGATTTAGGAAAAGGCGCTGTGTTTACTATTTTATTAAAAGCTTAATTACCATATTTTGAAAAAACTACTTTTAGCTGAAGACGATTTTGATTTTGCTGCGATTCTAAAACAATATTTAGAACTGCATCAATTTGAAGTAACCTGGGCAGAAAATGGCGAAATAGCATTAAACTATTTTAAAAAACAAACTTTTGACATTTGTATTCTGGATGTAATGATGCCAAAATTGGACGGATTTTCTCTGGCAGAAAAAATAGTTACAATCAATCCCGAAACTCCATTTATTTTTTTAACTGCAAGAAAGTTAACAGAAGACAAAATTATTGGATTGAAATTAGGCGCAGACGACTACATCGCGAAACCTTTTGAAGTAGACGAATTGATCTTGCGTTTGCAAAATATATTGAAGAGGATCGAACAAAAGAGAAGCCTGGACGGAAATAATGTTATTGAAATTGGCTCGTATATTTTTGATAACGAACGCTTAACTCTCAATAATAAAAATCATGTTCAACAGCTTACAGAGAAAGAAGCGTCTCTTATTGAATATTTATATCTAAACCACAATCAGTTATTAAAGAGAGATCAAATTTTAATGTCTGTATGGAAAAAAGACGATTATTTCTCCGGTCGAAGCATGGATGTTTTTATTAGCAGACTAAGAAAATATTTTAATTCAGATCCAAAAATCAAAATTGAAAGTGTTCGTAATATTGGTTTGGAATTTAAAATAGAAAAGTCTTAATATAAACGCTATTTAAGTCATTTTGCACCAAAATAAAAATCAATCAAAAGTCTGCATATACCTGTAATATCAACATCTTTAAGTTCTGGAATAGGGTATCATAAAAGCTAATTCTGCTTCTTTTTTTTAATTCATTAGATTGGATAATTTATCTAAAACCAATTGGTAGGTTGGTGTTTCAACTTCATATTTCAAACCCTCATCTACTACAAATTGGGTCAATGAAGCCAATTCTATATTTCTTCCGGCAAGCAAATCACGATGCATCGATGACGTTGTGTCGGGAGGTGTTTTTTCGAGTTTCAGAATGGTTTGCATGATAATGTCATCCGGCAGATTTAGTCCTTTTACCGCTGCTATCATTGTAATTTCATTCATCAGGGAGACATATATATTTCTCGCTTCGCGGTTTTCTAAAATCTGTCCAATATTGTAATCTAAATAACAGGTTGCCGAAGCCAATACCGAAATAAACACAAACTTCTCCCAAACGGCATCTTCAATATTTTCAACCAAATGACTGTCTATCGACGCGTTTTTAAAGATCGTCTGTAAGGCTTTCATTTTAGAAACAGAAACACTGTAAGAACCAAAAAACAATCTTTGCAGAGAACCCACATTCTGAACAACACCAGGTGAAACAATCATCGAAAAAATATAAACACAGCCTTCCAAAACTTCATTGTCCGGAAAAAGAGCACTAATGCGTTCCGGAGCATCAACGCCATTATACAAGGGAAGAATAACGGTATTTTTAGTAATACACTTTTTTAAAGCCAGAAGACTTTCTTCAATATCATAAGTCTTTGTAGCGCAAATTAAATAATCCAGTTTGCCAATAAGCTCAGGATCATTGGAGACCACTTTCGGAAAAACAACCGTTTCAGACTCCTTCGTAATAATTTTCAATCCCGATTCTGCCACTACTCTAAGTGTTTCTCCACGGGCAATAAACACAATTTCTATTTCCTCAGAGTCCTGATACGCTTTCGCTAAAAGTCCACCGAAATAACCTCCTACACCACCTAGTCCTAAAATTCCAATTCTTGTTTTCATTATTGTTTGTTTTTATGCCACGAATTGCACTAATTAAACGAATTAAATCCCAAATAACACTTAACGCTTACCGTAAACTTTCCTTTATCAAAATTAAAAGAATGAGAAAAAAGAAAGAAAAAAATCCGTACTAAATCCGCGTTTTCGCACCAGCGAATCAGCCTCATCCGCGTCCCATCATCATTCCTCCAAAACAGGCTCCAAATTCAACTCCGTAAAATCACGTTCGCTCTTAGAAATCACTATTGTTGCCACCGTATTCCCTATCAAATTAGTAATCGCTCTGGCTTCACTCATAAATTTATCAACTCCAAGTAAAAAAGCCAGTCCTTCCACCGGAATTTTATGAATCGCTGTCAACGTCGATGCCAAAACGATAAAACCACTTCCGGTCACCCCCGCAGCACCTTTAGACGTAATCATCAGGATACCGATAACGCTCAGAATCTCAAAGAAACTCAAATGAACATCGTACAACTGCGCCAAAAAAATCACAGACATTGACAAATAAATCGAAGTCCCATCCAGATTAAAAGAATACCCCGTCGGAATCACCAACCCTACCACCGATTTACTGCAACCCATTCGTTCCAGTTTAACCATAATACTAGGCAAAGCAGCCTCCGAAGATGAAGTTCCAAGAACCAATAAAAGTTCTTCTTTAATGTATTTTAAAATTGATAAAATACTGATTTTATAATATTTCAATATACTCCCCAAAATCAAAAACACAAATAAAAACATCGTCGTATAAACACACAACATCAACTTCCCAAGCGGGATCAGCGTCTGCAGTCCAAATTTACCAATTGTATATGCCATTCCTCCAAAAGCCCCTAGCGGAGCGAGATACATCACATATTTCAAACCGGTAAAAACTACTTTTGAAAATCGTTCTAAAACCAAAATTGTCTGTTCGCGTTTTTGGTAAAAATTCAGTGCGATACCACAAACAATGGCAGCTACCAAAACCTGAAGTGTGAAATTTGAAAGGAAAAATTTTAACCACGAAAAGTTTTCCGCAGCATGATTGGTATACTGACTTGCATCTTGCAAAGCCAATCCGGTTTTATCTATTTTTCCCGGTTTAAAAATATAAGCAATCGCAACGCCAATGGCCAAAGCAACGGTTGAAACTACTTCAAAATAGGCTAATGCTTTCACACCAATCCGACCGACTTTTTTAAGATTCCCCATTCCGGAAATCCCCAAAACGATCGTCAAAAATATAATCGGACCTATAAAAAGTTTGATAATATCGACAAAAGTCTTGCCGACAATTTCCATTTTCATTCCGTTTTGCGGTGAAAAATGCCCGAGTAAAACTCCGGCAATAATGGCAATCAAAACCCAAAAGGTCAGATTGGTTACAATGACAAAAAAAGTACTTTTTTTAGGTTTATTTGGAAGATTCGGAGTAATTATATTCATGAAGTTTAGTTAGATAGTTTCACAAATATATAAAAAATGCAGACCTATAAGCCGGATTCTGTCTCTGATAAATCAGAGCCTTATCATTTATCTAGGCTTACAATTACTCATAAGCTCGAGCTACCTACCCTTCAACAACGGACGAGAAGCCCTTAAATGCTGATATACTTGGTATTTCACCGCATAGAGTTTACCTGTTTTCACTACAGCATTACCTGTACATACTTTCTGCTGCACTTGTCCTAACGTTATTACTAACGCCGACGGGTGTTACCCGCTATGCTTCTCTGTGGTGTCCGGACTTTCCTCCCCTCACCTAAGCGAGCGACGATAAGGCGGTCTGCGGGGCAAAAGTAGCGATTTATAATCGAAGAATCCCGCTTTTAAAATTTAGATTTTCACACTAAATTCACAATGTTTTAATTTTAAATTGGTTATCTTTAAAATCCATAATTTTTAAATTCAGTTATCATGATTAGAATGTATCATTACGCAACTGTTTCAAAAGCTTTAGATCAATTGAATGAAAAAGGATTCACCTTTGATTTTAATCTAAACTCAGACGCAATTAAAAAAAATCCTGAAAAATTTGAAATTGTACATGTGTATCGATACGAAGGGGAATCTGACCCGGGCGATGAGGCAGTTGTTTACGGAATAAAATCAAATTCAGGCAAAAAAGGAGTATATGTATCCGGGTTTTCGGCGGATTCCGACTCCGAAACCGTACAGATCTTACTCGATTTAAGCATAAAAGGCAGGTGATTTTGAAAGAACCATTATTATAATTTTCAGAAGCTATTCCCGCTGTCTGCTGTATCTTTTGTGTCGAACCCCGCCACAAAAGGATGCCGCTCCCATCAGGGCTAGGGCTTCTTGTTTTCAAGAGAAAAAGTTTTTTGTATGGAGTTATTTAACCGCAAGGGGCACGAAGATTTCGCAAGGGACGTAAAATGTGGCAATTTGGCAATGTGTCAACGTGAGAATGTGGTAATGCAAAAAGGTGAAATGCAAAAAATCAAAAGTTGAAGATCAAGAGTAAAATTCGAAATGTAAAAATCAGTAATCAGATCTTTTTTCTTTTAACTCCAACTACACCACTTCACAAGTGTCACCCTGAGCGAAGTCGAAGGCTCATGAAACCAAAATTTCTATTTAACTCAATTATACTTCAAACTTAAATTTTCAATAATAAAATCAATTGCAATTTTAACTTTTTCCGGTTTTGTCAATCTTATAATTTTCCTTTTAAAATCTCCTTTTTCATCTGTCATATTAATCGTAAAACAAGCTACGGAATAATTTAAGTTTGGCTCCCAATTATTTAATCCCCTTTTTCTATACGAATAATTATAGCTCGTTGAAAGCTTTCCTTCTCTTACTGATAATCCATCGTCTTCCGCTGTTTGCAATAATTCTCCCTTTAAAACCAACCCAAACAAAAAGATCGCTGTATACAAATTATTATTTTTTATGTACAAGCCTTTCCTTGTAAGCAACAGGGCAAAGAATAAAATAATGAAAAGAAACAAAGCTACTTTTCCATAAACGTAACTTCCTAACTTCAATGAATTAAGCATTACAAGCAAAACCATTACACAACAAAAATTTAGAATAATCAAATTTTGAAATTGCTTGAAATCTAAATTACGCTCTAATACAACTTTCATCTAAAAATATTTTTTTAGTTAATTTATGGTAACCCACGCTTCGACTTCGCTCAGCTTGACAATTACATTTACTTTTTTGTCCAGCTACAAATACTACATCTCTTAAAAAAAACTCACACCCCAAACTCCACAATCAAAGGTTTATGATCACTATGCATTCTCCAATCTTCATAACTTCCTACTTCAACACTTTCTAAAACTTCTATAAAATCATTCGAAGCAAAACAGTAGTCCAGATGATACGGTTTATTTTCATGACGATACAAAAACAAAGTCGGATGTATTTCTTTTCCCTGTTCCTGATTAAAGAATTTATGATATACGCTAAATATATTTTTTGAAGCTAATTTACTTACCACTGCTGAGTGATTCCCTTCTCTTCTTGGTTTATCCCAAATGGTGTTGCTGTTAAAATCTCCGACTAACATCGTTTTGGTTCCAGACAATAGTTTTTCATAATAATTAATCGCTTTCCAAACCTGAGTTACATATTGCCCGTCTTTATCTTGGGGATTATTTGCCCAAACGGCAAATAAAACAAAATCTACTTTTCCTTTGGTAACTGCAATGGGTAACACATTTTTGAAATTAGGATTATGACAATCCATCAATTCAAATCGATACTCGCTATACGAAAAAACACCAAGTCCTTTGTGTTGATTTATACCGTACCAAAGTATATCAGTCGGAATCGGAACGTCTTTGGAAAATTTTAATCTTTCGATATTTTCACATTCGGGAATTACCAGAATATCCGGTTGATGAACCAAAATAAATTCCGCTTTTTTTCTGAAAGCCATATTACAATTCCAGGTTATGATTTTCATTTCAGCTTTGTTTTTATTCTATTTTTTGATTCAATTCAAATAAAATATAAGGTCCGTTTTCGTTCTCATTCCAAGCTTTTTCAACAAACCCTACTTTTTTATAAAACGAAATTGCCTCAGTATTTTTCTCCAGACATTTTAATACAAGTGGAAATTTGGCTTTCTTTACCACTTCATTCAAAAGTCTTTTTCCGATTCCAAATTTATGAAATGCCGCATCGATATATAAATGGTGAATAAAATTGTCTCGCATCCAAACCGAAATAAATCCGATTACTTTTTCGTCGTACAAGGCAGTCAAAATATATTCTCCTTTCGTCTGAGCATCAAAATCCAATAAATCGAATGCTTCGGGATCGGCCCAAACAAAAGTTTCCTGACGCACTTTCAGAAATAATTGACGTAATGCGTCTAAATCCCCTTTCCTGAATTCGATAATATTTAATCTATCTGTCATAAAAAAACATTAATTGGGCGAGTAACTTGTTTTTACCATCGTCCGATCTTCAATATTACCGAGCAAATCTCCAAACTTGGCACTGGTTTGTTTTTTGATCTCAATCCATTCTTTATCGGCTTTAAAACCTTCCCAGGCTTTTTTCATTGTAGCTTCATCGGGCCATTCCAAAAGATAAACAAATTCAGTTTTACTATCCGATTTTGATTCCCAGATTGAATTGATCTTAAAATTATATTTCTTCATGATCACCATGGCGTGATCTCTGAAACGATCGTGGAAATCTTTCTTGTTTTTTTCGAAAATTTCATAAACACGCAATTGGTAAATTGGACTTGCATTTACTTTTTGCGCTTTTATTCCAAAAGAGATAAGGAATACTAAAATCAAAAGATGTAGTTTCATTTCGTTTTTATTAAAATTTAGTTTATAAAGCAACCCGAACTATTTGACAATAAAATTAACCCTTTTTTCATTACAATAACAAATCCAAATTTGAATTACTGCCCACCATAATCAACTGATTTAGAAATAAAGTTGCTCAAACTTTTGCTAAATCTCGCTTTCGAAAATTTGGCTAAAGCCAAGAATTCTTTCATGTCCTTTCCGTTAGGTTAAAACCAACGGCTATTCAAAAAAACATTGCTTTTAATCTTGTAAAACTGAATTTACCTCTAAAAACAAACTTGAATTTATCTAATTCGCTTACTGACAAATGATAAAACCTACAGTCGTTCAAACACTTAAAATCTTTCAATTTTTAAATTTTTAAATCATTAAATTATACCCTATATTTGCTATCGAATAATAAAGGAATATGGAACAATTTGTAGTATCGGCTCGTAAATACCGTCCGCAGACATTTAAGGATGTTGTGGGACAGAAAGCCATTACCAACACTTTGCTGAATGCCATAGAAAGTAATCACTTAGCTTCTGCTTTATTGTTTACCGGACCACGTGGAGTTGGTAAAACAACCTGCGCCCGTATCCTAGCCCGAAAAATCAATCAGCCCGGATATGATGATCCTAACGAAGATTTTGCTTTTAACGTTTTTGAGTTAGATGCGGCTTCAAACAACTCGGTTGACGATATTCGTAGTCTGATTGATCAGGTTCGAATCCCGCCACAAACCGGACAATACAAAGTCTATATCATTGACGAGGTTCATATGTTGTCTTCGGCAGCTTTTAATGCTTTCCTGAAAACATTAGAAGAACCCCCAAAACATGCTATTTTTATTTTAGCAACAACTGAAAAACATAAAATCATTCCAACGATTTTATCGCGTTGTCAGATTTTTGATTTCAAAAGAATTACGGTTAAAGACGCCAAAGAACATTTAGCAGAAGTAGCCGCAAGTCAGGGAATCAATTTTGAAGATGATGCTTTGCACATTATTGCTCAAAAGGCAGATGGTGCAATGCGTGACGCTCTATCTATATTTGATCGTGTGGTTTCTTTTTGTGGAACCAATTTAACGCGTCAGGCTGTAACCGAAAACCTAAACGTTTTAGATTACGAAACGTATATTTCGATTACCGATTTACTTTTAGAGAATCAGATTCCGGAACTTTTATTAGCTTACAACGACATCCTTGCAAAAGGTTTTGACGGACATCATTTTATTGCCGGATTGGCTTCGCATTTCAGAGATTTACTGGTAAGTAAAACTCCGGCTACCATCGCTTTACTTGAGGTGGGTGAACAGGCGCAACAAATGTATGGCGTACAATCTCAAAAATGTTCTCAGGACTTTTTATTAAAAGGAATTGACATTGCAAACGACTGTGATTTAAAATACAAACTAAGTCAGAATCAACGTCTTTTAGTTGAATTATGCTTGATGCAATTGGCCTCTATCAACTTTGATGGAGAAAAAAAAAAGCTGAGCAATTCATAATTCCACCCGTTTACTTTAAAAACGGAGGTTATTCTATTGTTGAAGTTCCATCAGCTAAGGCTGAAATTCCAAATAATAAATCCCAAATTCCAAATTCTGAGGAGAAAATTGGTACTGGCACTGTTGGTATCGAAACTCCTAAAGCTGAAGGCAATACCGCCAACACACCTCCTGTAGTTCCGAAAACGGAGGCCAACACTGAAGTTAAAGTTTCTGCTTTTTCATTATCCAGTATTCGCAAGAAAAAGGAAATGGAAGAAAGCAGTAAATCTTATGTAAAACCTTCTACAACCTTACCGACAGAAGAATTCACAGAAACCGAAATGTTATTGCATTGGAACAAATATGCAGAACGTTTGGGCAGTAAAGGTCTTAAAATTATGGAATCGTTATTGTTAATTAACGATCCGACTTTGAACGGAACCGTCATTACGCTTGAATTGCCTAACGAAGGTTCAAAATTAGATTTTGAAGGTCAGATTCATGGGCTTTTAGGGCATTTAAAAGGACATCTACACAATCACGATATTACAATTGAAGTTGTAGTAAACGAAACAATCGAAAGCAAACGTAGTTTTAACGATCAGGATCGATACAATCGTTTATTAGAAATAAACCCAAACATAGAACTTTTACGTTCTACATTTGGATTGGATTTACACACTTAGTATATTTTTTTTTTAAACACGAATTTCACGAATTTTCACGAATTGTTTTTTTTTTAAATCTTTGCGCATAAGAATTAGTGCTAATTCGTGAAATTCGCGGCAAACTCAGTAGATATGCCTAATGTAAAAATCCGTTAAGGTTTTTCACCACGAATTACACCAATTTTCGCGAATTGTTTTTTTAATCTTTGCGCATAAAAATTAGTGCAAATTCGTGAAATTCGTGTCAAACTCAGCAGATCTATTTAACGTAAAAATCTGTTAGACTTTTTCACCACGAATTACACCAATTTTCGCGAATTATTTCTTCCTCTTTTCGAGTAAAAGATTAGCGCAAATTCGTGTAATTTTCATAAGCCAAAAAATTAGTGCAAATTCGTGTAATTCGTGTCAAACTCAATAGATATGCTTAATATAAAAATCTGTTAGACTTTTTCGCCACGAATTACATCAATTTTTACGAATTGTTTCTTCCTCTTTTCGAGTAAAAGATTAGCGCAAATTCGTGTAATTTTCATAAGCAAAAAAATTAGTGTTAATTCGTGAAATTCGTGTCAAACCTTTTTCCTCTCAACCCAAATCATCTATTCTTAACTCCTAAATCATAAACTTTTTGGAGCCATTTTGCTCTTTGAAGTTCATTAGCAGATTTTACTATTCCTATATAAGTAACTTTTACCGGTTTTACTCCGCAGAATTCCAGTGTTGATTTTTTCAACTGATTGACACTTGGTCTTCCGTAAAACAAGCGATAATACCAGCCCGGCTGATCCAGAGTCGTGATGATATGTGCCGTTTTCCCTTTTAAGAGTTTATCCCACCAAACGGAATTCTCTTTGTATTCAAAAGCCATTCCCGGCAAAAACAATCGGTCAATAAATCCTTTTGTGATCGCAGGTAAACCTCCCCACCAAACAGGATGTACCCAAACCAGATGGTCTGCTTTTTGAATTTTCTTCCAGGCTTCGAGTAAATCCGGTTCTAATTCGGTTCTTTTCTGATAACCGAATTGCAGATTTGGATTAAACTTTAAATCGGCAATTGTAATGCTTTCTACCGAAGCTTGAGATTGTAACGCTCCTTTTTCGTAAGCATCGGCGATTGCAAAATTAAAACTCTTTGAATTGGGGTGTCCGTTGATAATAAGTATATTTTTCATCTTTGATTAGCTTATTTTTATATTAATTGTACTGTAATTATGCAATGCCTCATAAACTTCTTGTGGCGAATGTATTTGATGACTAAAGTAAATTCCATTGGCCAAAGTGGTATTCAACATCTTTTCTATATGTAAAACGGTAGAAAATGCAGTCAACTCGGCCTGACCTTTAACACTTTGCAAACTAACTTTTTTTGTTCCGGTATTCGTTCTGACATTGATTTCAAAAACAGTTTGATCTCCGTTACCACTAGATCCAAACAGCAATTGTCTTTCTTTTAAAGACAGGATATTAAAAATCTTTAGCGATTGAAAATACCCCATTAAACTGGTAACAAACTTAGAACTGTAAGTCATTTTTACGGAAATCGTTGGTATTTTTTCGATTTGATTTAAGATAAACAAATCCGGAACGTCCAGATTATAAACCTGCCGTTTTCCTAATCCGAATGAAAAATTAAATTTTTCAGCATCCAGAAAATGCTTGACTTTTTGAGGTTCATTATTTTTATAAGAAGTAAATGGTTTACACACATTTTCAGCCAAAAAATGGGCAGAGCTTTTCCCAGCTAAATCTTTTATGGAATAATAAATATACAAATTTGCTTCTGTGATTTCACGCTTATCCGGCGCTATAAAATCGACTAAACTCCCCACAATTCCACTCATCCAGCCGGAACTAAAAACAATATGGCTATTTGTATTTTGATTATTGTCTTGGGCTAAATCATGCGCCACAATTAAATCCGGAGTTGGTTTTGTAATATCAATGTAATCCAGTTTGTTTGCTATTGCAAACTTTAAAATTTCATTGTTACGATCTTTTGTACACAATACAATCAAATCGATTTTATTATCCAGAACACATTTAAAAGTTTTTGGATTGGTCACATCAATAACCAAATCATGCGTGGTATTTCCTAATTGGCGGCTTCCTACAAACAAGTTATAGTCAGGGTTTCTCTTTTGAAGAATGCGCAGTATGACTTTGCCTACCAATCCTGTTCCACCAATTACTAAAATGTTTTTTCTCATCATTACTTATTGTTTTGAACAAAAATAATGGCGAACTATACCTCATCTACTGGACAAATGTCCTATAAAACCGCTTTCCGGATGCGACTTAAATGCCTTGGCGTAACTCCTAAAAAAGAAGCTAAATACTGTAATGGAATTAACTTGATATAATTGGGATGGTTTTTAGAAAGTGTTTCGTAACGTTCTTTTCCGGTAAGTTTTTGGAAAGATAAAATGCGTTGTTCTAAACTTATATACTGCATTTGGGCAATAATCCGTCCGACTTTTTGCCAATGAATACTATTTTCATAAAGCTGTTCTATAGTATCGTGACTTATCACTTCGAGTTCAGTATCAAATAAGGCCTGAATATTTTCTTCTGTTGGTTGCTGCGTAATAAGACTGGTAAAAGCAGTCATAAATTCATTTTCGAATGTAATGCAGTTAGTGATTTCTTCACCTTCTGTATTGATATAAAAAGAGCGTAAAGCTCCTGATTTTATAAGAACAATTTCTTTAGCAATTTGATTTTCCTGAATTAAAAAGTCTCCCTTTTTTAATCTCTTTTTGGTAATTAAATCGCCCAGCTTATCTAATTCCTGTAGCGGTAAAATCTGAAGAGATTGAAATGTTGATTTCATGGTATCGAATTGTGAGTAAAAGATTTTCCTAAAAAATAATCAACGCTTGCTGGTCTGTTTAAGTTTCAAATTACAGAAAAGTTACAGTTGATTTTGATCAAAATCAAACAGATTTCCTTCAGGTAAACAATGGTATCTATTTTATTTTACAAAATAAGCTATATCTTTTTTTAATATAAAAAATCCGTTTTTATCATCGTTTTTGCCATTGCAAATCCGCATGATCCGCGTCCAATTCACACAGCTGTTGCCACTTAATTTTATACACGGATTAAAACAGATTCGTTATCGCAAATACAAGGATTAAAGCAGGTTTAAGATTCTTTCTAATGAAATTTAAACTCGCATTATGAGTCTATTATTTTTCGGCTGAGTTAAAAACATTCTCAATTCTTCTGTCCGGAATCAACCATAAAAAAGCTACCGTCAGATAACACCCTCCGGAAATCCATTCACTATAAAACGAAGAAACTATGCCGACGAAGTATAAGACTACAGAAGCTTTCCCTTTTAAATCTTTTCCCAGTGCTTTACTTAACGAAGAATCTTTTCCCTCTACCTGAATGATGTTATTTTGAAGTATGTTATACGCTATTGCGCAAAGCATTAAGATGACTCCGTATAATGCTAAGGAAGCTTTTGCAAAATTATGTTCTCCCATCCAACCCGTTGACACGGGAATCAAGGATAGCCAGAAAAGCAAATGCAGGTTGCTCCAAAGCACTTTTCCATTTACTTTCGATAATCCATGCACTAAATAATGGTGATTGTTCCAATAAATTCCGACATAAATAAAGCTTAAAACATAACTTAAAAACTTTGGAATAAGTGGTTTTAAATCTGCAAACTCATGGCCAGCGGGAACTTTAATTTCCAAAATCATAATCGTTATAATAATGGCCAGCACACCATCACTAAAAGCTTCCAGTCTTGTTTTATTCATTGCTATATAGGTTTTGGATTATCTTGTTTTACTGATGTTTTTAAAAAGTTTGCCACGAATTTCGCGAATTTACACTAATTTTTTGTTTAATTTAAAATGCCAATTTTTACAAATTGGCATTTTCTAAATTATACTGTTGCTTCTTTTTACTTGGGTCTTTTTTTTAAAAACTGACCTGTTATGCACTAAATTTTACCGTAGTACATTGCTTTTACGATTCCGTCAGAAAGTCCGATTTTTGGGACATAGATTTGACGGGCACCACTCCATTTCATTGCATTCAGATAAATTCTTGTGGCGGGAATAATTACATCGGCTCGATCGGAGTTTAATCCTAATTCTGCAATTCTCTGTTCGTACGTTAATGAATTTAAAAAGGCGTATTGTGAATTGATGTAAATATACGAAAGCGGTTTTTCCTGTTGCTTTCCGGACATTTTAAACAATTTATTAATGTTTCCACCGGATCCGATAAGTGTAACTTCTTCGTAACCTTCGGTATTGGTTTTGATCCATTTTTCGATTTCATCCCAAACGACATCGCAAACCATATTATTCAGCAAACGAACGGTTCCTGCTTTGAAAGATCTTGAATTAATCATTTTTCCATCAGAAAATAATGTAAATTCTGTACTACCACCACCCACATCTACAAAAAGATAGGTCTCGTCTGTTTTTAATAAATGGTGCAAATCTGTTGAAGCAATTATGGCTGCTTCTTTTTTACCGTCTATAATCTCGATTTTTATATCGGCTTTTTTCTTAATCAAAGCCACAACTTCTTTGGCATTATAGGCCTCACGCATTGCCGAAGTTGCAAACGCCATATAGCGTTCTACTTTATGTACTTTCATCAAAAGACTAAATGCTTTCATAGCATCTACCATTCGATCTATATTCTGTTCTGAAATTTCTCCAACTGTAAAAGCATCCTGTCCCAAACGAATCGGAACGCGAACAAGCGAACTTTTATTAAATTGTGGTTCTTTGCCATCTTGTTCTACAACATTCGATATCAGAAGCCTCATGGCATTCGATCCAATATCAATCGCTGCGTATTTTTTTATACTAATCATGCTCCCTTTATGATTTGAAATTGTTTTTGTGTTTTGTGTTAACTAATTTTTTGCGGAATTTTTTCGATTTTCTCAATTTTGTGCTGGTAATATTTATAGGTTTCAAGCTGTGCTCTGAATGGAGCATGGTGATTACGAGCTTTATACTTATTGTCTAGTTTATAGGAATGATATCTCACTTTTACATTTCCTTTCCAGGCAATATTAAAATTATCAATTAGTTCTTTTTTGATTTCAAGATCATAAATCGGACAAGTTACTTCTACTCGTCCATCGAGGTTTCTGGTCATAAAATCTGCTGATGAAATGTAAACCTCTGTTAATCCTGCATTTCCAAAAATATAAACTCTTGAATGTTCTAAATAATTATCTACAATACTGATTGCTTCAATATTCTCACTCATTCCCGGAATCCCCGGTATTAATGAGCAAATTCCTCTTACCTGAAGCTGAATTTTCACACCTGCATTACTTGCTTCGTATAATTTATCGATCATTTTAAAGTCCGATAAACTATTCATTTTTAACTTGATATGTGTTTTTCTACCGGCTAACGCATGCAAAATTTCACGGTCTATCAATTTTATAAATTTTGTCCTTGTATAATGTGGTGATACAATTAAATGTTTGTATCGGTGAACTCTGTAATTGATATCAAAAAATTCGAATATTTTTGAAATGTCTTTCAAAATACCAGGATGACAGGTAAACAACGTTACATCGGTATAAATTTTTGCCGTCGATTCGTTGAAATTTCCGGTAGAAATAAATCCGTAACGACGGGTTTTACCTTCTTCAACTCTCTCGATCACGCATATTTTACTGTGTACTTTAAGGCTTTTGATACCAAAAATAAGTTCGATGCCTTCCGTCTGCATTTGTTCGGCATAAGAAATATTACTTGCCTCATCAAAACGAGCCTGAAGTTCAATCTGTACGACTACTCTCTTACCGTTTTTTGCCGCATTGATCAAGGAACTAATAATCTGCGAATTCTTAGCCAGACGATATAACGTAATTTTTATACTTGTTACTTTTGGATCTAATGCCGCTTCACGTAAAAATTTAGTCAGATACGAAAAGGATTGATAAGGCGCATGCAACAGATAGTCTTTTTTACCGATCTTTCCCAAAATACTACCTTCAAGACTCAAACCGGGAATAGGCAAAGGATCATTGGTTTTATACAACAAATCATATCTTCCGAGATTTGGAAAACTCATATAATCACGGCGATTATGATATCTTCCACCGGGAATTATACTGTCAGTTTCTACAATTTTCATTTTATCTAAGAAGAAACGCAAGGTATCGTCTTCGATTAAACTATCGTAAATGAAACGAACCGGTTCTCCTATTCTTCTGTCTTTTACCGATGTAGCAATTTTTTCGAGCATACTTTTGCTCAAATCACTATCAATGTCCAATTGCGCATCTCGCGTAATTTTGATCATGTGGGCAGAGACACTTTTATAATCAAAAATATTGAAAATATTACTCAGGTTATGACGGATTACATCATCGATTAAGATCACATATTGTTTATCGTCATTGGAAGGCAATACCACAAATCTGTTTATCGTTTTAGGAATTTCAACAACCGCATATCGAACTTCATCATTGGTGTTCATCTCTAAACGAATGGCCAAATACCCTAAAGTATCTTTCAAAACCGGGAACTCTGCTAAGTCATTCAGGATAATAGTAACTAATTCGGGGCTTAATTTTTGAGTAAAAAAGTCTCTCAGAAAATGTTCCTGTGCTTCTGTAATCTGATTTTCGTTGATAATAAAGATATTCTCGGCTTCCAGTTCGGCTTCAATATTTCCTAAAATGCGTAAACTTTCTGATTGTTGCTGAATTACAATTTCAGTGATATCCTTAATTAACTGATGGGCAGAGACTCCGCCTAGATATTTTTCACCAGAAATACCCGAAAGACTTAGTCTTCTGATTGCGGCATAACGAACTCGAAAAAATTCATCTAAATTGTTCGAAAAAATTCCAACAAAACGCAACCTGTCTAAAAGTGGAACGGTATTATCTCCTGCTTCCTGAAGTACTCTTGCATTAAACGCTAACCAACTTTTTTCTCTATCGATATATTTCTGTTCGTACACTATATTTTTTTTAAATCTTTGGGGAAAATTGTTTTATGTGTTCTGCCTTTATTGATCGTATCCCAGCTTTCTGAATCAAACTTTAGCGATACAAATCCGGAGGTGGGTACATTTTCTATAAAAACATCCCCAAATTTATTAACAAAATTTGTAATAGCCTCGTTATGTCCGAAAAGAATAACACTTTCGAAACTATTATCGCACAATTTGATCACTTTTTCAAGTTGTTTATCATCAAAAGTATAAAGATCGTCCTTGTACACGATACTTTCTATGGGATAGGAGATGTTTTGAGCAAAAATTAGAGCCGTTTCAGAAGCACGAGCGGCCGTACTACTCCAAATAATATAAGTCTTGGGCAAAAAATTCGAAATAATTCCAGATACTTCATGAGCATCTAAAATTCCTCTTTTCATTAAAGGTCTGTCAAAATCTTTTAAAGGAGCTTCCCAACTGGATTTTGCATGTCGTATCAAAATTAAATTTTTCATAAGCGGAAGGATTTACAAACATCATAAAAAGAGATTCATTTTTATTGAAGTTCTAATTTACAAAAGAAATTCTAAACACTAACTTTTTTTTAATTCTGTTAACATTTGAAGAAAATTTTAACACGAAAAAAAATCAGTTAAATCCATCATAGAAAAAACATGCTTCTTTTTCCCTTTAACAAAAAGTGCACTTCATCCGTCAAAACTGTCACTTAGTCGATATTATACATATCACATAAAATCAGCCAATTAATTGATTATTGAATATTTTTAAAGGTTATTTTTTTATGTTTTTAACCAAAAAAGCAAAGAAATCGTACATTAATTTTTGCCAAAAACTACAAAAAACACCCCCTATTTTCACAAATTCTGACCAAAAAAAGACATTTCAACGAGTTTTTAGGTTAGTTACAGAGAAAAAAAATCTATTAAAAAGAGACTCTATAAATTTGATTCTGTTAAAACTATAAAAATTTCACAAAATACGAAGTCAAATCTATGGAGGCTCAAAAATCGTAGGTAATAGAGATAGCAAATTATACTTATAAAAGAGCCAAAATAAAATTTTACTAAAAATAGTACTGTAGAGGAACAAACAATTTTTGAAATTAAAGATTAAAGACTATGAAAAAAATTACTTTAACCACTATTTTGGGATTACTATTTTTCTTTACAGAGCTATCTGCCCAAGAAATAAATGTTCCTATCAGAATCGGAAATACTATTACCAAAAATAAATCTGCTGCTAAGAGTAATGTAACTACAAAAAGTAGTGCGACTGCTAATGCGTTGGCGGCACTGGCTGCAGTCGGATCTATAGATGTAGCAAATCCCGCTGCCGGAAATAATGGTTATACTGCAGACGGATTAGTGCGTAACATACTAACGTCTGGCTGTTTAAGCATTAGCAATGTCCGATTTGGTTATTATAAAAAAAATGGAAACAATTGGGATTGGACTAATCATACGTGGTCTTCAACCGCCGGTGACCGACAATTGGGATACTTTAATAAATCTACTTCTACATTTCCTATTGATGAAGGTCTTTTAATTGCAACAGGAAAAATAAGCTCCGCTATGGGGCCTAATACGTTTACAAATAAATCAGATTCAATGGTTAGCGAGGCCAGCGATCCTGATTTAACTAATATATCAGGTCAGACCATGCGTGATGCTGCTATATTGGAATTTAATTTTGTTCCTGATGGAAATTTGGTTGAGTTCAAATTTGTTTTTGCCTCAGAGGAATATCTGGAGTATGTTAATACACAATTTAACGATGCTTTTGGTTTTTTCTTAAGCGGACCCGGAATAGCCGGAACTTACACCAATAATGCTGTAAACCTTTCTCAATTACCAAATGGTGATACCGTTACGATCAACAACATTCACTCTTCCGGAGTTAATGTGAACGGTGTTGCTTTCCCTGATAAAAATGTCGCTTATTACCTAAACAATCCACCTGCTTCACTAGTAATGGAGTATGATGGATCTACAACTGTTCTTACCGCAACATATCCGGTTACACCTGGTCAAACTTATAAAATTAAAATGGCAATCGCCGATGCATCAGATCAATTATATGATGCAGGTGTATTTCTAAAAGCAAGAAGTTTTGCCACAAATACTTTAGTAATTACAAATCCTGCAGGTGTATGTTCTCCAAACACCGTAAATATTACTGCTGCGGCAGTAACTGCAGGAAGCACTGCCGGACTAACCTATACGTATTGGAGAGATGCAGCTGCTACAATTCCTTACACTACTCCTACTGCAGCAACTGCAGGTACTTATTATATTAAAGGACAAAACCTTGTATCAGGTTGTTCAGACATTAAACCTGTAGTGGTAACTGTCAGTAATATTGTTGTAACAGAAAACGTTGCTTCACATGTTGATGTAAAATGTTTTGGACAAAGCACAGGGGCTATTACACTTAACAATCCTACGGGTGGTGTTGCTCCATATACTTATTCATGGAAAAAAAATGGAGCAGCTTTTGCAGGAACAACTCAAACCATAACCAACTTAGGAGTTGGAACATACGAAGCAACTGTAACAGATGCAAGCGGATGTAAAGGTGTTATTTCTGTAGTTATAACGCAGCCAAATGCCGCTCTGGCTTTGGGAGCTTCTTCTAAAACAGATGTTACTTGTTTTGGTGCAAGCACCGGAACCGTAACTGCAGGCGCCGTTACAAACGCAGTTGGAACTGTTACGTACTCTTGGAAAAACAGCTCTAATACGGTAGTAGGAACGACAGCCACAGTATCAAATTTGCCTGCCGGAACTTATACTTTAACTGTTACAGATACTTGTTCGTCTCAATCCAATTCCGTTACAATCGGGCAACCGACTGCCGCTCTGACTTTGGCAGCTTCATCTAAAACGGATGCAGCATGTTTTGGTGCCAGCACCGGAACAGTTACTGCGGGTGCCGTGACAAACTCCGTTGGAACTGTAACGTACTCTTGGAAAAACAGTTCTAATACAGTAGTAGGAACGACAGCGACAGTGTCCAATCTTCCTGCGGGAACTTACACTTTAACTGTAACGGATTCTTGTTCTTCTAAAACCAATACAGTTACCATCGGACAACCGAGTGCAGCTTTGGCTTTAGCAGCTTCATCTAAAACGGATGCAGCATGTTTTGGCGCAAGCACCGGAACAGTTACTGCGGGTGCCGTGACAAACTCCGTTGGAACTGTAACTTTCTCTTGGAAAAACAGCTCTAATACAGTAGTAGGAACAACAGCAACGATATCCAATCTTCCTGCGGGAACTTATACTTTAACTGTTACAGATTCTTGTTCTTCTCAAACCAATTCCGTTACAATCGGACAACCGAGTGCGGCTTTGGCTTTGGCAGCTTCTTCTAAAACAGATGTTACTTGTTTTGGTGCCAGTACCGGAACTATAACTGCGGGTGCCGTTACAAATTCCGTTGGAACTGTAACTTTCTCTTGGAAAAACAGTTCTAATACAGTAGTAGGAACGACAGCAACAGTTTC
>NZ_LEKS01000024.1:0-69072 GCF_001027725.1 Flavobacterium sp. ABG | reverse complement strand
AAATGGGCCAATGTAACACCATTATCTTTTGATAGTGACAATTACAGTACTGCTCATCCTGCTCTGAGTCCGGACGAGAAAACATTATACTTTGCTTCTGATATGCCCGGAACATTGGGGCAGTCTGATATTTTCAAAGTAGCTATAAACAGTAATGGTGATTTCGGAACGCCCGAAAACTTAGGTAACAGTATTAATACCGAGGGTAAAGAAACCTTCCCGTATGTAACAGCCGAGAATGAAATCTATTTTGCCTCTGACGGACATCCCGGACTTGGTGGTCTGGATGTTTTTGTCGGTGAAATTACAAAAGACGGAACGGTCCGTAACATTCAAAATCTCGGAAATGATGTTAATTCACCAAAAGATGACTTTGCTTACATCATTGATCCTGTTTCGAGAAAAGGGTATTTTAGCTCCAATAAAGAAGGTGGACAAGGTTCCGATGATATTTATAAATTTTTGGAGACCAAAAGACTAAAATGCATCCAAGAACTAAGCGGACTCATTACTGATGCTGAAACGGGAGCCATTTTATCCGGAGCAAAAGTAACTTTGTTTAACAATCAGATGGAGATAAAAGCTACGACAATTGCGGACGCTACGGGATCTTATAGTTTTCCTGTCGAATGTGGTATAACCTATAATGTAAGAGTCCAAAAAACAGACTACACCACCCGAGAAGTGAGCATTACAATTGAAAAAATAACCGGAAAATCAACCGGAAAAACAGCCTTATCTATTGCTCTTGAAAAGTCTATCCGTAATGTAACAGTGGGAGATGATTTAGGAAAATGTTTTGGTATAAAAATGATCTATTTTGACCTGGACAAATATAACATTCGTCCTGAAGCTGCTTTGGATTTAGAAAAAATACTGGCTACATTAAATGATTATCCAACAATGAAAATTGATATTCGTTCTCATACCGATAGTCGCGCCAATTTTAAATACAATGAGGTTTTGTCTGACAACAGAGCTAAATCTACTCTGCAATGGCTTGTAAAAAATGGAATAAATCCGGACAGATTAACAAGTAAAGGTTATGGAGAAACACAATTGGTAAACAAATGTGCAGACGGCGTTCCTTGTACAGAAGAGGAGCACCAACAAAACAGACGAAGTGAGTTTATTATCACAGCCCTTTAAAAAGAGCTTAATTTTGAGCCTTTTTAAAAAGAACAAAAAAGAAGCCGTCTTAACACTAATTAGTATTGAGACGGCTTCTCTTTCGCAAATTATTTTTTAACCTAAAAAAAACTAATTAGATTCTTTAGTAACGATTTGCATCGTTTCACGGCTTACCTGTTTCAGTAAGACTTCTTTGTTTTCTTCAACTGTTTGCGCAGCTTGTTCCGTAAAGTGACGGATTGTATATAAAGTCACATTTTCGCTAAAATCTACTTTGAATTTTTTCGACAGTATCGTATTCAATTCATTAAAATTCCCAAATTTATCTTCCACACAAACCGAGAAACTAATCGCTGAATTTTGAATTAAGTTCACTTTGATTTTAAACTCATGAAACAAAGCAAAAATTTCACTGATATTTTCCTCCATAATAAAAGAGAAATCGATCGAAGAAAGCGAAATTAAAAGTTGATCTCTTTTTACGATAAAACAAGGATATTGTGGCTCTAAATCAACGCCCTTAGAAACACAGGTTCCTTTTAATAAGGGGTTAATAAACGATTTTACGTATAACGGAATTTCTTTTTTCTGTAAAGGTTGCAGCGTTTTCGGGTGAATAACCGTTGCTCCGTAAAAAGCCAATTCGATAGCTTCACGATACGAAATCTGGTTTAACAAACTCGCATTTTCAAAATAACGCGGATCGGCATTCATAACTCCCGGAACATCTTTCCAGATTGTTACACTTTCAGCATTTAAGCAATAAGCAAAAATTCCGGCAGTATAATCAGAACCCTCACGCCCTAAAGTGGTAGTGAAGTTATTTTCATCAGCACCCAAAAATCCCTGAGTGATGTTTAATGTTTTTCTCGGAACATTTTTGCTGATGTTTTGTTGTGTAACTTCCCAATCTACTTCTGCATCTCTGTAGTTTGCATTGGTTTTGATGAAATTACGAACATCAAGCCATTGTGTTTTGATGCCCATGAAATTCATGAAATGACTCAGAATCGTCGTTGAAATCAGTTCACCAAAACTTACAATCTGATCGTAAACAAAATTATAGTTAGGTGATTTGTTATGTGTTAAGAAAAATTCTAACTCAGAAAAATGCTCTTTTACAGCTGTAAAAACGGCATTTTTTTCATCTTCAAATAAATCTAATAAAATCTGATTATGGTATTTCTTTATTTCCTGAACAGATGAATTTAACTCCTGAGATTTATCAAAATAATTCTTGATCACCACCTCAAGCGCATTTGTGGTTTTCCCCATAGCCGAAACTATTAAAATCACATCTTCATAACCTACTTTTTGTAAAACGTCGTATACGTTTTTTATTCCTTCCGCATCTTTTACCGATGCTCCACCAAATTTAAATACTCTCATTATATTAATTTTGTATTGTGGAGACGCACTGCCGCGCCTCTACGGTATTTAATAATTTTTATTTTTATAATTTTTCTAAAAACGAATTAATTCCGTCTTCGTCCATTTGAACTACCTGCCATCCGTCAAGGATTTTTGCTCCTGAATTTTCGTAGAATTTAACCGCCGGTGTATTCCAATCCAGCACATTCCATTCCACTCTTCTTACCTGATCTCTTTTTCCCTGTCTCATAATTTCAGAATAAAGGGCAAATCCCAAACCGGATCCGCGCATTTTGTCCTTTACAATCAGATCTTCCAGATGGATAGTTTTACCTTTCCACGTTGAGTAACGATAATAATACAATGCAATTCCAACAATCTCGTTTTCGACCTCTGCCACAAAAACATGGAACAAAGGATTTGTGCCAAAACCATCACGTATTAAATCATCTTCCGTTATGGTGACCGCTTCAGGTTCTTTTTCGAATACAGCCAACTCCTGTATTAGTCCTAAAACCGATTTCATGTCTTCAGGATTCCCTTTTCTAATATTCATATATTCTTATTATTAAGCGATTATTAGCTAAAATATTATGTTTTTATCGGTTGCTTTTTGCTTTTGTTTAGCAAATATACAATAGTAGCAAACTAACAAAATAATTTTTAAATCATTCTCACAAAAAAAACGATATTTGTGACTTAAAAATAAAACTACAACGATTTAGTAATGGAAGAACGCAATAAAACACTGGGAGAGTTTATTATTGAGAATCAAAAAGCATTTCAATACTCGTCAGGGGAGTTATCCCGGATTATCAACTCTATACGTTTGGCGGCGAAAGTCGTGAACTATAAAGTAAACAAAGCAGGATTAGTGGACATCGTTGGCGCTGCCGGCGAACAAAATGTTCAGGGAGAAGATCAGCAGAAATTAGATGTTTATGCAAACGAAGTATTTATCCAGACGTTAATTAACCGTGAGATTGTCTGTGGTATTGCTTCTGAAGAAAACGACGATTTTATTACTGTTCAGGGTAGTGATAATGCCCATAATAATAAGTATGTGGTTTTAATGGATCCTTTAGACGGATCTTCAAATATTGATGTGAATGTTTCTGTAGGGACTATTTTTTCAGTTTTCAGAAGAGTTACACCAATTGGAACTCCGGTTACTAGCGAGGATTTTTTACAGCCGGGAGTTAATCAGGTTGCGGCGGGTTATGTCATTTACGGAACATCGACAATGTTGGTCTATACGACAGGTCATGGTGTAAATGGTTTTACTTTAAATCCGGCTATCGGAACGTTTTATCTTTCACATCCTAATATGAAATTTCCGGTTGACGGGCATATTTATTCGGTAAACGAAGGGAATTATGTGCATTTTCCACAAGGAGTAAAAAACTACATAAAATATTGTCAGAGAGAAGAAGAGGACAGACCGTATACTTCAAGATATATTGGAAGTTTAGTTTCTGATTTTCATAGAAATATGATTAAAGGCGGAATTTATTTGTATCCAACAAGCTCAAAAGCACCAAAAGGGAAATTGCGTTTGCTGTATGAATGTAATCCAATGGCCTTTATTGCAGAGCAAGCAGGCGGAAAAGCAACAGATGGTTTTGGAAGAATCATGGAAATCCAACCAACTGAATTGCATCAAAGAGTACCGTTCTTCTGCGGAAGTTATAATATGGTTGAGAAAGCTGAAGCATTTATGGCCGAAGCTCAATAATAAAAAAAACAAACCCGACAGGTTTCAAAAACCTGTCGGGTTATGTTTTTTTGTTTCAGTATCCAGTCTCAGTAACTGATTACTGCAACTGAATACTGCAAACTTTCTATTTGTTCATATTCTCCATTTCGAATGAAAAAGTATCTAAATCTACTTTTTTATCTACCAGGCTTAGTGCTTTAGAAACAATATAATCCACATTACCCGGAGTAAAACCTAAAGCTAACCCCATACGTCTTAGCATAATTTCTTGTTGATCTCCCAAATGGTGGTCGATATGTACCATACGTGCTAAGTCATACAGACGCTCTATGCGTTGTATGTGTAAGTAAGGAGGATTTATTGGATGTTTCCAAGGCTCACTAAGGATTTCCTTGTATTCTTCTTCTGAGATTTCTAATCTTGAAGCTAGTTTGTCCAAAAAGGCTTGCTCTTCGTCATTAATTTTTCCGTCAGCAAAAGCTACACGAACAATTGCAGAGAAATGGCCTCTGTTTCTTTGTTTGAATTCGTTATCAAATAATTCTGAAAATGGCATAATTAATCGGTTTTTTATAAAACAAAGATAAATCTTATTTTAATTTAACAATTTTAAATTTCTCATAAAATTAAGCATAATTTTTATAAGTTGTTTTACTGTGGCCGCTCTTTTAGTTTTCAAAATTAATCGTAAGTTTACAGACCCTTAATCAATAATAGTAGAATTTTTATGTCACAGTTTTGGATTTATTTTCAAATAGGATTAAAGCATGTTTTAGATATACACGCCTATGATCACGTTCTTTTTTTAATCGCATTAACAGTTCCTTATGCCTTCAAGGATTGGAAACGTATTTTGCTTTTAGTTTCTGTTTTTACAATTGGTCATACCGTAGCTTTAGTGCTTTCTGTTTTTGGTATTATTACGGTAAAAGTAGATCTTGTTGAATTTTTGATTCCGATTACGATTTTAATAACCGCTTTATATCATTTGTTTACGGCAGGAAAGACATCTAAGAATGATGGTGTGAATTTATTGTTTTTTGTGACCTTGTTTTTTGGAATTATACACGGACTTGGATTTTCGAATTATTTCAAGACTATATTAGGTGGTTCGGCAACTTCAAAATTACTACCTTTGGGAGAGTTTGCTTTAGGAATTGAAGTAGCACAGTTGGTTGTCGTTTTTGTGGTTTTGATACTATCTTATATAGTGCAGACTGTTTTTCGTTTTTCAAAACGCGATTGGGCACTGGTAATGTCGGCTTTTATTGTGGGAGTTGTCATTCCCATGATTATTGAAAGCCCTATTTGGAACAGATAAAATAAATGGAATTAAAAAAAATAAATAAATACGATAAAGCGTATTTGCGAATTGCCAAAGAATGGAGTTTGCTCTCCTATTGTAAACGCAAGCAGGTAGGAGCTATTATCGTAAAAGACCGGATGATTATTTCTGATGGTTACAACGGAACGCCATCTGGATTTGAGAATTGCTGCGAAGATGAAGAAGGTTTGACACGCTGGGATGTTTTGCATGCTGAGGCCAATGCCATTCTGAAAGTAGCCAGATCAACGCAATCTTGCGAAGGAGCAACGTTGTATATCACATTGTCTCCTTGTAAAGAATGCAGTAAATTAATCCATCAGTCGGGGATCAAAAGAGTGGTTTATCAGAATGGTTACCGTGACGATTCCGGAATTCAGTTTTTAATAAAAGCAGGTGTAGAAGTATTACATATTCCCGTTTTAGAAGAATAGATGAAATTTAATTCAAAATACTTACCCATTGTTGTAGGAGCTGTTTTTGCTCTTGGCATAGTTCTAGGAAGCCTGATGAATGCTCCCGTAGAGGATCAGCTTTTGGCTAGAAATTACTCCAAAACAAAACTCAACAAACTTATTGATTTTATCAATAATGAGTATGTTGACAGTGTGAATACCGACTCGATCGTAAACTTGACGGTCGATAATATCCTTTCAAAATTAGACCCGCATTCCGTTTACATTCCACCAACAGAACAAGCAGAAGTGGCTGAAAGCATGAAAGGTGATTTTGTGGGTATCGGAATTAATTTTTATATGTACAAAGATTCCGTTGCGATCATCAGACCTGTTGAGAACGGACCTTCAGCAAAAGCCGGATTAAAATCGGGCGACCGGATTTTATTTGCTGGTAAAACGAAATTATTTGGCAGAAGACTGCCTTCTGACAGTTTGTTTTCGAAACTAAAAGGAATAAAAGGTTCTGAAATTGAATTGACCGTTTTTAGAAAATCGGAGCAAAAGAAACTTAAGTTTAAAATTAAGAGAGATATCATTCCAATTAAAAGTGTTGATGCCTCTATATTGCTTGATAAAAGTACGGGTTATATAAAAATTAATCGTTTTGCGGAAACAACCTATAAAGAATTCAAAGCAGGTTTAACCCGTTTACAGCAAAAAGGAATCCAATCCCTGATAATTGATCTTCGTGATAATGGAGGCGGTTATATGGAAGAAGCCGTGGCTATTGGTGATGAGTTTTTAAAAGACAAACAACTGATTGTTTTTACCAAAAGCAAAAATGGATCTACCGAAAAAACATTTGCTAATAAAGGAGGAAGTTTTGAAAATGGTAAAGTATATGTTCTGATTAATGAAAACAGTGCATCAGCAAGTGAAATTCTGGCCGGAGCCCTTCAGGACAATGATCGTGGAACTATTGTAGGTCGTCGTTCTTTCGGAAAAGGATTGGTACAACGCGAAATGGATTTCAACGACGGATCAGCCGTAAGGTTGACGGTAGCGAGATATTATACACCAACCGGAAGATCGATTCAGAAGCCTTATAAAAAAGGAAATGAAGAATATTACAAAGAGTCCGAAGATCGTATTAAATCAGGTGAACTTTATGCGAAAGACAGCATAAAAATAGCCGATACCTTAAAATTTAAAACACCAAAAGGAAAAATCGTCTACGGTGGTGGCGGAATCGTTCCGGATGTTTTTGTACCGATGGAAGCAGAGCACGGAAATGAAAATGTAGCCTATCTGCTTCAAACCGGAATCGTAGGGCATTTTGTTTTTGAAGAACTCGATAAAAACAGAAATACTTTTGCAGGACTTCATTTTAATGAGTTTTTGGTAAAAATGAAAGACTCAGATGTGTATTTTAAAAAATTTAAAAATTACATTCTGGCCACAGGTTTAGATCTAAAATTAGATAAAACCAAGGCATTGGTAAATCGTTATATCACGGCAGAGTTTGCCCGTCAATTATACGGTGAATTGTATTATTATAATGTGATTCTAAAAGACGATGCCATGGTCAAAGCAGTTTTGAACTCAAAAAAGTAACTTAAACTCTTTTTTTATGGAAGATAGCAATGTTGTAAATGCTGAGATTGAACTTTTATTGGCGGTTAAAAATGCAGATGTGTCTGCTTTAGAAAGAATGTTGCATGATGACTTGCTTTTTAATTTACCTGGCGGACAGACGATCACTAAAGAGTTTGATTTGAATTCGTATCGTTCCGGTTTAATGAAAATTGAGGTTATCGAAGCGTCAGATCAACTGATTAATGTTATTGAAGATACAGCTGTTGTCAGTGTTTCCGTTTTGCTTAAAGGAGCCTACGATAATCAGCCTTTCGATGGTGTTTTTCGATACATTCGTGTCTGGAAACAATTCGAAGAAGGTTTAAAAGTAATTGCCGGTAGCTGTACAGAACTAAAGTAAGCTCTGAATAAAAATTTTTGTAGCGCTTTATCCTTAGGGAAATAAATCTTAAAAACTTGTGATTAGCTTTCTCTCGCAGATTTTGCAGATTTAGCGGATTTTTTTTTTAAGTGGAGAAAGCAAAAAAGGCAGCGTTTCGATTATTCTGAAACAAGTAAATCTGCTAAATCTAGGTGCATAAGAAACTTTTTGTCCTGTATTAATGGTTACTTATTGCGCTTCTGGTGATTTAGTTTAAATCTTAAATGAAAAACTCTTGAAAATAGTTAATGGATTGTTTATTGCAATTATAGTCAGCATAACAGCCTTTTTTAGTTTTTTTTGGATTGGAAGTTATGAGGAGAAAATACGATTAGTTAATGAACTTCCTTTGTCGTTTTTTAAACGGGTAGTAGGGGTTTCTGTACTTGGATCAGTAGGAATAAGTGTTCTGATTCTTGTTAACTTTCTCCGTGATAAAATTGTTTTAAAGAAGGTTAATGTAGTTTCTTTAAAACGTCTGGCGATTGTAGGTTTTCTAAGTGTTTTTTTAGTGGCTCTTTGTGGAACGTTGTTGTTTTTCTTTTGTTAAGGAGATAAACAAAAAATAAAAGGTTTGTTGTTATTTTAGAGAGTAATCAAGTCAACTAAGTCTGAATACAAAAAAAGCTTTGTACTCTTTGTGTTAACCTCCTTGCGTGCTTTGCGACTTCGCGAGATTTCTCAAACTACATAAGTGATATGAATTCATTATAAATTTGCGTCCTTTGCGTAAATCCCCGCGAACTTTGCGGTTAAATAAATGTCATGAGTCTTTATCGAATACTATCATGTGCATGAGTCTGCACACCATTATTCCATAAAGTAAGAATATCTGTAGCAACTGCAGCGCCACTTCCGGCTGCTATTGCCAATTGACTTCTCCAGCCTGCTAAAGTTCCGATCACATAAATACCATCTGTTACTAGATGATCGTCGTTTTTAAGCTGAATGCGTTGTTTTTCTGGAAGTGCTTTTTTGTGAGGCTCAATATACTGTAGTAAACCTTCAATATCAAAAGTATTAGCAGAGCCTATTCCAATAACAATGCTTTTGGTTTGGTACGTGCTTTTATTTGTTGTAACCGTAAATTCAGGATAAGCTCCTTCAACTTTGATTACTTTTTCGTTTGGAATCTGTGTAATGTGTGGGTAGCTTTGAGCTAAGTCCTGTGTGCTTTCAAAAAGTAATTCTGAACCTAGTTTACCGGGAGATATACCGTAAGCATTATAGAAGATAGCCTCCTGTAAAGAAGAATTTTTTTGATGAGTGAAAATCCCTATTTTTTTATCGGTAACAAAAGCTTTGTTTTTAGCTGATCCTAAAACGAGAGCGCAAGAGATACCTGAAACGCCTCCGCCGATAATTAAAGTGTCAAACATATTATTATCTGCCATTTGTTTTTTCTTCGATTTTTTTGGAAATTCTAAAAATCAAAAGAATCAAAACGGCGCAAAATGAAGCTGCGATTCCAATAAAAGCTACCGCACTGTCTCCTTGAAAAGGATTCTTAAAGTCCAATAACGTAATATTAAAAACAATTAAAGCTAATGCTAAAAGCACTAAGATTGAAGTGAAAATTTTCATATGGCTGTTTGTTTGTCTAAAATAACAAAATGAAATTTTACTGCAATACATGCTGTAAAACCACTTGTTTTAAATTTTATGGGGTAAATTTATAAAAATATCTGTTAGACGAACAAACCTTTAACATTAGCAGCGAATAATTTAACAGCAATAGCTAAAAGGATCACTCCAAATGTCTTGCGAACCACTCCAAGTCCATTTTCTCCTAATAAAGTTTCGATTTTTTTAGATGATTTCAAAACAATATATACTAAGATGATATTCAGTACAATGGCTATGATAATGTTGATGGTGTGAAATTGTGAGCGTAAAGAAAGTAAAGTAGTCATCGTTCCGGCTCCTGCAATCAGTGGAAAGGCCAAAGGAACAATAGAAGCTGATCCCGGTTCTTCGTCACGATAAATACGGATTCCTAAAATCATCTCTAAGGCAAGAAAGAATAAGACAAACGAACCTGCAACGGCAAAAGAATGCACATCAATACCTATAATGTTAAGGAAGCCTTCTCCGACGAAAAGAAAAACAATCATGATGATTCCGGCAACAAGAGAAGCTTTTTCAGATTCGATGTGGCCAACCTTTGCTCTTAAATTTACAATGATCGGAATAGATCCCACGATATCAATTACTGCAAAAAGTACCATTCCAACAGTGATAATTTCCTTAAAATCAATTTCTAACATACCTTATTTGTTTAGAGGTTAAATGTGGTGCAAATGTAAATAATAAAGTTAGGGCTTTTATTGTTTAAAATCTAATCCTGCATTTTTGTTATAAAAACATGTTTTTTAGATTAAAAAAGTGATATTTATAACATTTCACGATTTGTTTTGTTGATTTGTAGGTGAAATGCAGGGATTATTTTTGCTTTGGATTTATCGTACAGACATCAAGATAGTTTGACTATCTTTGCACTTTATAAATTCAGTATTTTTAGTATCATGTTTCAATTAGGAAAAACCATTATTTCAGAAGATATTCTTGAAAAAGAATTTGTGTGCAACTTGTCAGCTTGCAAAGGGGCGTGTTGTGTCGATGGAGATGCGGGGGCACCTTTAAGTGAAGCAGAGACGAAAATCTTAGAAGATATTTATGATAAGGTAAAACCTTTTTTGAGAAAAGAAGGGATTGCGGCCATTGAAGCGCAGGGAACCTGGGTAAAAGGAACTGATGGTGATCTTGAAACACCATTAATCGACAATAAAGATTGTGCTTACGTTATTTTTGACGGAAAAACCGCTCTTTGCGGAATCGAGCAAGCTTATAATCAAGGAATCGTAGATTGGAAAAAACCGGTTTCTTGCCATTTATATCCAATTCGTGTAAAAGATTTTACAGAGTTTGCAGCAGTTAATTATGATAAATGGGAAATTTGTGACGATGCCTGTTCTTTGGGTAAAGAGTTAGAAGTTCCGGTTTATAAATTTGTCAAAGAAGCCTTGATTCGTCGCTTTGGAGAAGACTGGTATATGGAACTTGAAAAAGTAGCACAGGAGCTTAAAAATTCATAAAAATTCGGCAGCCTTTACTATTGCTGAGAAATGCTTCTAAAAGGATCGAAAAAAGCAAAAGTAACGATTGAAAAAAGTTTAAAAAACAATCCTAATTTCCTTGTTTTTTTAAATTAAAAGTCTATGTTTTATGGGCGTGCGGGGTCTTGATATGGCTTTTAAAATACTCATTTACAATATTTTAACACTTGTATGAAAAATATCCTACTTTTTGACTGTTGTTAAAAACTACGCCCGATTGTGAATAAGTTTGGCTTTTATTTTTGGCTACAAATGACAATCTTTGTACTCTACTGAATAAGTAAAAAAAGAGTGCAGAAATTAAACATAAAAGCCATGTCACAAGTCGAGCCAATATTGCAAGAAAATAAAAATCGTTTCGTAATTTTTCCTATCAAACACCACGATATTTGGGATTGGTATAAGAAGATGGAAGCTAGTTTTTGGACGGCAGAAGAAATCGATTTACATCAGGATTTAAATGACTGGAATAATAAATTGTCAGATGAAGAACGTTATTTTGTAAAACACATTTTAGCCTTTTTTGCTGCTTCTGACGGAATTGTAAACGAAAACCTTGCAGAGAATTTTGTAAACGAAGTACAATATGCTGAAGCTAAATTCTTTTATGGTTTTCAAATCATGATGGAAAACATTCACAGCGAAACCTATTCTCTTCTAATTGATACTTATGTAAAAGACGAAGCAGAAAAAGCGGAGTTGTTTAATGCCTTAGAAGTTTTTCCTGCTATTGCTAAAAAAGCAGAGTGGGCTTTGAAATGGATCGAATCGGATTCGTTTGCAGAAAGACTTATTGCTTTTGCAGCTGTTGAAGGAATATTTTTCTCAGGTGCTTTTTGTTCTATTTTCTGGTTGAAAAAACGTGGATTAATGCCAGGTTTAACATTTTCTAACGAACTAATCTCTCGTGACGAAGGTGTACATTGTGATTTTGCAGTGCATTTGCACAATCACCATTTGATAAACAAAGTTCCAAAAGACAGAATTAAAGAAATTATAGTAGATGCGTTAAGTATCGAAAGAGAGTTTGTTACAGAATCTCTTCCGGTAAGTTTGATCGGTATGAACGCTACTTTAATGACACAATATTTGGAATTTGTTGCAGACAGACTACTTGTAGAGTTAGGTTGTGAAAGAGTGTATGGATCTGCAAATCCATTTGACTTCATGGACATGATCTCTTTACAAGGTAAAACCAATTTCTTCGAAAAAAGGGTTTCAGAATATCAAAAAGCCGGAGTTATGAATAGTGGTTCAGGCGGAGATAGTGATTCTCAGAAAATTAGCTTTGATGCAGATTTTTAAACAACAAGAATAATTTTAGTGGCACCCCAACACACTAAAAATGATGAAATTTTTATAACGTATTTTTAAGATTGAAGTCCTTTTCCAAATCGAGGATTCAATTATTTTAACTCAATTTCAATTTGTTTTTCAAATTGGAATCAGCTAACTATTGAGAATCCTGTAATTCTCAAAATAAAATAATAAAACACACAATGTTTAAGTATTGGAATTCGTTATTCCAATGTCTTTCATTTTTTCAATAACAATAAAAAAGTAAGCTTATGTATGTAATAAAAAGAGATGGACGTAAAGAGCCGGTAATGTTTGATAAAATTACAGACAGAATCAAAAAATTGTGTTACGGTTTGAATGAACTTGTAGATCCTGTAAAAGTAGCCATGCGTGTTATTGAAGGATTGTATGATGGTGTTTCTACTTCGGAATTGGATAATCTTGCTGCTGAAACAGCTGCTTCTATGACGATTACACATCCCGATTATGCGCAATTAGCAGCTCGAATCGCAGTTTCTAATTTACATTCTAATACGACAAAATCGTTTTCAGAAACGATGTCGGATATGTATCATTACGTTAATCCAAGAACAGGAAAAGAAGCTCCTTTATTGGCAGACGATGTTTTCGAAGTAATTAAGAATAATTCTCAGGTTCTGGATTCAACTATAATTTATAACCGTGATTTTAATTACGATTATTTTGGATTTAAAACATTAGAGCGTTCTTATCTATTAAAAATAAACGGTAAAATCGTAGAGCGACCACAACATATGTTGATGCGTGTTTCTATCGGAATTCATAAAGACGATATTGCTTCTGCGATTGAGACTTATGAGTTGATGTCTAAGAAATTCTTTACGCATGCTACACCAACCTTGTTTAATTCAGGTACGCCAAAACCTCAAATGTCTTCTTGTTTCTTATTGACAATGAAAGACGATAGTATTGATGGTATTTACGATACTTTGAAACAGACTGCTAAGATTTCGCAATCGGCAGGAGGAATTGGTTTAGCGATTCACAATGTTAGAGCAACAGGTTCTTATATCAGCGGAACTAACGGAACTTCTAATGGAATTGTTCCAATGTTGCGTGTATACGATATGACGGCTCGTTATGTGGATCAAGGTGGAGGAAAACGTAAAGGAAGTTTTGCCATGTACATTGAGCCTTGGCATGCTGATATTTTTGATTTCCTTGATTTGAGAAAAAACCACGGTAAGGAAGAAATGAGAACCCGTGATTTATTTCTTGGAATGTGGATTCCGGATTTATTCATGAAGAGAGTTCAGGAAGATTCAACATGGACGTTAATGTGTCCAAACGAATGCCCTGGATTATCAGAAGTACACAGTGAAGAATTTGATGCTTTGTACTTAAGTTATGAAGCAGAAGGAAAAGGAAGAAAAACAGTAAAAGCGAGAGAAATTTGGGAGAAAATCCTGGAGTCTCAAGTAGAAACGGGACTTCCGTACATGTTGTATAAAGATGCGGCTAACCGTAAATCGAATCAAAAGAATTTAGGAACAATCCGTTCTTCAAATTTATGTACGGAGATTATTGAGTACACTTCTCCTGATGAAGTTGCAGTTTGTAACTTAGCTTCTATTTCATTGCCAATGTTTGTTGAAAACGGCAAATTTGATCACGATAAATTATTTGATGTTACCAAACGTGTAACTTTGAATTTAAATAAAGTAATTGACAGAAATTACTATCCGGTAAAAGAAGCGGAAAATTCTAATGTACGTCACAGACCAATTGGTTTGGGAGTTCAGGGATTAGCAGATGCTTTTATCATGTTAAGAATGCCTTTTACAAGTGACGAAGCAAAACAGTTGAATCACGAAATTTTCGAAACCTTATACTTTGCTGCCGTTACCGCTTCTATGGAATTGGCAAAAGTGGAAGGGCCGTACTCTACATTTGAAGGGTCTCCAATTTCTAAAGGAGAATTCCAATACAATTTGTGGGGAATGAAAGACGAGGAATTATCAGGACGTTGGGACTGGGCTTCTTTACGTAAAGAAGTTATGGAACATGGAGTTCGTAACTCTTTATTAGTAGCGCCAATGCCAACCGCATCGACTTCTCAGATCTTAGGAAACAACGAAGCTTTTGAGCCTTATACTTCTAATATTTACACCAGAAGAACACTTTCAGGAGAGTTTATCGTGGTAAACAAACATTTATTAGAAGACTTAGTAAAACTGGGAATCTGGAATGAAACGTTGAAACAGGAAATCATGCGTCACAATGGATCTATCCAAAACATTGACGGAATTCCGGCGGATATCAAAGAATTGTATAAAACAGTTTGGGAAATGTCTATGAAAGATATCTTAGACATGTCACGTCAGAGAGGGTACTTTATTGACCAGTCTCAATCGCTAAATTTGTTCATGCAGGATGCTAATTTCTCTAAGCTGACTTCTATGCACTTTTACGCATGGCAATCGGGTTTAAAAACAGGAATGTATTACCTAAGAACGAAATCTGCGGTAGATGCGATTAAATTCACCTTAAACAACGATAAAAAAGAAGAAACAGCACCAGCAGCGTCTACAACAGCAGCACCGGTAACTGTAGCTTCGGAAACAGAGCCTATTAGCGTTGAAGAATACAAAGCAATGTTGCTTAAAGCACAAGCAGCAGATCCTGAGGATTGCGAAATGTGTGGGTCTTAATTTTAGAGTTTAAATATAGTAAAGCAGTTATCGTGAGGTAACTGCTTTTTTTAAACAAAAATATCTCTGCTAAAAAATCATTTGTTCTTAATAAAATTTAAAATGAATAAAGTGCAAAAAATGTTTGTTGACAGTACTCCGGTTTCTATATGTACAATGGATAATGAAGATTATATATGTCTAACAGATATGGTAAGTGCAAAAGCGGGAGACGCTAGAGCAGCAGACGTTATAAAGAACTGGCTCAGAAGTATTTCAACAATAGAATTTATGGGAACCTGGGAAACACTTTATAATCCTAATTTTAAAGTGGTCGAATATGACCACTTTAGAAGAAACGCCGGTGTTCCTTCTTTTACTTTAAGTGTAAATGGTTGGGTAGAGGGCACTAATGCTATAGGAATGTTTTCAAAAGCAGGACGAAATGGTGGAACTTATGCTCATAGAGATATTGCCATGGAGTTTGGCTCAGCAATAAGCCCCGTTTTTAAAATTTATCTCTTTAAAGAATACCAAAGATTAAAACAAGTTGAAAGTAATCAATATAATCTAGAATGGGATGTTAGGCGTCTTATGACAAAATTAAACTATGTATTGCATACGGATGCAGTTCAGAAGCATATAATTCCTAATAGTGTTTTACCTCTTGAAAAACTAAGTATAGAATATGCCAATGAAGCTGATTTGTTGAATCTGGCATTATATGGTTATACTGCAAAGCAATGGAAAGAAGCTAATCCAAAGCATTCAAAAGAAGGTAAGAACATGAGAGATTTTTCAAGTATTAATGATTTGCTTGTTATGTCTAATTTAGAGTCTTTCAGTTCACAATTAATAAAACTGGGAACTCCTAAAAGTCAAAGATTTGAATTTTTGAGACAAATGGCTTTAGAGCAACAGGTACAGTTTTCAAAAGTAGATATGATAAAGTCAATTAAAAAATCTAATCAGATGACATACCTTGATGCTGAAAATTTTGCTCCTGATAAAATTGAATCAGAATCAAAAAAAGATATTTTAGAGGCAAGTAAGAAAAATCTTTTAGAGTTTAATGCTAGACAAAAAGGAATAGAGAATAAATCAGAAGAGAATAATAACGAATAGTTGGTGAATTCTTTGCGAAATTTGAATGAAGACTGTTATATTTAGGTAATGGTCTTTTTTTTACGTTTTATTCTCCTAATGTTAAACAGTAATATTTCAAGCACAATCTTAGTTTAATTATTTTGAAGGCAAGTCAATAAAAATCTTAATATCTTAGTGTCTCAGAATCTTCAAATTAAACCTTTTTCAAAAACAAAAGTCTTATTTCTAAATAATTCCTGTTGTTATGAAAAAAAGCAATATTTGGTCGTTGCGATTAGGTTTTTCAGGAAAAGAAGCCAGCAAAATAGAGCAATTAGGATTAGAAAAATTTCTAAAGAAATCTTATGAAGCAAAGTTTGATAAACAGCTTCCGGTATTTCTCGAAGATGATCCTAAAACACTTGCAGAACTTAAAGAATTAAAACAATCCATAAAAAAGGTTGATTCTGAAGAAAAAAAGAAGATGCTGAAAAAAGCAATCTATTCCGGAATTGAACTGCGAAGATGGTGGATTGACAAAATGCGAACAGAAGAATTTCCGCTTCGGGAAAATATGGTTTGTTTCTGGCACAATCATTTTGTATCCACTTCACAAAAAGTAAAAGTCAATTATTGGATTTACCAGCACAATATGATTTTGCGTGAAAATGCTTTTGGAAACTTCAAAGAACTTACCAAGAAAATCGTGAAGTCAAATGCGATGGTCAAATACCTGGATAATGTAGACAACAAAAAGGATAAGATTAACGAAAATCTGAGCCGGGAATTATTAGAATTATTCACTATCGGAATTGGAAATTACACAGAAAGTGATATTAAAAACGGTGCGCGTGCTCTGGCCGGATTAAATCTTGGTGAAGACGGTGCGGTTTACAGAAAATTTATTGAAGATAATACCGATAAAACCTATTTCGGTAAAACAGGGAATTGGAAAGCAGATGATCTTGTTGATATCATTTTTGAGCAAAAAAACATTCCCTATCTAATTACCCGAAAAATTTTGAAATGGTTTGTTTATGATAATCCGTCAGAAGAATTGGTGGTTTATTATGGAGATTATTTTCGAAAGAAGAATTTCGAAATCGAACCTTTGTTAACTAAGATTTTTATCGAAGAATACGCCAAAGAAAATCCGGGCACTAAAATCAAAAACCCCTTAGTTTATATTTTGCAGCTAATTGAGGAGTTGGAAGTTAAAGATTTTGATAATGCTCTGATTGCTCTTTTTCTGAGGCAACAAGGAATGGATTTATACAATCAGGTTAATGTAAAAGGTTGGGACGGAGGAAATTCATGGCTGACTTCTCAAATATATTTACAACGCAATACTACATCAGACTTACTTTGCAGTGGTAGAAGTGTCTCCAGAAAGACATTAAATACGATCATCAATACAGGGGATAAAACCAATATAGAATTCGATAAGATCAATGTGAAAATTGATTTTGATTCTAATGGAAATAATAAAACGATCATTTCTGAATTGTCTGACAGATTATTGTTTACCGTAAATGAAGGGGTGCAAAAAGACATGGAGAATTTGCTCAAATATGATTTTGATCCAAAAGAGTCACACGCCAATTTTGCGGTGATCCGATTGTTCAATTATATAACAAAATTGCCGGAATATCAACTAATCTAGAAGTCTTAGTTATGAATAGGAGAAATTTTTTATCGATAACAGGAACATTTACGGGAGGAATGCTTTTGCTTCCTGATTTTTTACATGCGTATGGAGCGCAGTCTAATTTGGTTGTTGGAGCGCAGTGTGTGGTCTTTGTTCAGTTAAACGGAGGGAACGACGGGTTGAATACTTTTATTCCTTACGATAATCCATTGTATTACGATTACAGAACCAAAATTGCTTTGAGTAAAGATGTCGTTGTAGGCAAAAATAAGGGAATGGCATTTCATCCGGCATTAAAAGATTTTGCTCAAATGCAGCAGAACGGTGATTTAACAGTAATTCAGAATGTAGGTTATCCGGAACCTATTCGTTCCCATTTTAGAAGTCAGGAAATTTGGCAGACAGCAACAGATTCTAACAAGTATGTAAACGAAGGCTGGTTGGGACGATATTTAGATTTACAATGCAAAGAACACGATCCAACAGCCGGAATCAATTTAGATGCTATTGATAATTTGGCTTTAAAAGGAATTGAACCCAATTCCATTACAGTAAAAGACCCGAATCGGTTTAAAGTAAAATCAGATAAAGAAGAAAATGTAATACTGTCTGATAATCCACAATTGGATTTTGTTTGTAAAATTGCCAATTCGGTTACCGAAGGTTCTGATGAAATTCAGAAAGCATTAGCAAAATCTAAAACGGAAATCAGTTATCCTAAAACCGGATTGGCGAAAAATTTAGAATGGATTGCGAGATTAATCAAAGGAAATTTGAATTCGAAAATATATTATACGTCCCTTAACGGTTTTGATACACATGATAATCAGCTCGCCATTCACGAGAGAAAACTAACGGAGTTGAATGACGCGTTGTTTCGTTTTTATCAGGATTTAAAACAGTCTGAAATGCTTCAGAATGTTACCGTAGTGGTTTTTTCTGAATTCGGAAGAAGAGTAAAAGACAACGGGAATGGTACAGATCACGGAACTGCAGCGCCAATGTTTATTATTGGAGGAAATAATAAAGCAACCGTTTTAGGAGATAATCCCGATTTGTCTAATCTCGATAATGGGGATTTAAAATACAAGATTGATTTTAGAAGTGTTTACGCTTCCTTATTACAGCAAAAGATGGGTTTTGATTATTCTAAAATTGGAATAAAGAATGAGCCTGTTGTTGGGTTGTTTTGAAGTGGGGAAAAGACACTGTTCACTTGTTTTTAAATACAACTTATTTGATGACCAAAGTGGATGGATTATCTTGTGAAGATATTTCGTTCCTCAGTATGACAAAATTGCGAAAAATAGAAACGGAGCACCTTTTGTCCTTTCGAGCGAAGTCGAGAAATGACATAAGAAGTAGAAAGCGTACCGACTTAGATACTTTTAATCTCAGAATCTAGGTAAAATCTTAGCGTCTAAGCAACTCAGCAACTCAGAATCTTCCTCAAAACCAATTAACTATATCTCATTTTAAGACTTATTTTTTACATTATCGTACAAAAGAGGGTAATTTTGTTAAGGAATCCCTTTTTGTTTCATAAAATGTATTAATTTTTTTGGTGCAGTAAAAATAATTTATACATTCGCAGAGTATTTATTGAAAAACACAAACAAAATGACTAATAACCGTTTTTATTTTAGCAACTCTTTTTATTTCTTCTTTAGTAGAAGTGAGGATTGTGCTATGGTTATTTGAGAAAAGTAAAAGACAAATAAAACTAATATACAATCCTGATGAAAATCAGGATTTTTTTTTGAATATATGACAACGAAAATTGCAATACAAGGTATAAAAGGTTCCTTTCATCATCAGGTAGTGAAAGAGTATTTCTCTGAAAATGTGGCTATTGATGAATGTTTGTCTTTTGAGGAATTAATTGACAGTCTGCTTTCGGGAAAATCCGATCAGGCCGTGATGGCGATTGAAAACTCTATTGCAGGGCCAATTATTCCTAATTATGCTTTGATTGATAAGAATAATTTACACATTATTGGAGAGCATTATTTGAGCATTCATCAGAATTTAATGGCTTTGAAAGGGCAGAAAATAGAGGATATAAAAGAAGTTCATTCTCACCCGATGGCCATTTTGCAATGCATGGATTTCTTGAAAAAATATCCCAATATTAAATTGGTTGAAGATAAAGATACAGCAGAAACAGCCAGAAGAATTCAGGAAAAACAACTCACCGGAATTGCGGCAATTGCGAGTAAAACGGCTTCTGAAATGTATGATTTAGCGATTCTGGCACCGGAGATTCAGACGATCAAAAATAATATGACCCGCTTTGTGATCATCAAAAAGCAGAATTCATTTTTGCCAGAGGACGAAATAAACAGAGCGTCAATCAAATTTGAGTTGGATCATAAAAGAGGAAGTTTGGCAGCAGTTTTAAATGTAATGAGTGACTGCCAGTTGAATTTAACAAAAATTCAATCGCTCCCGAAAATTGAAACGCCTTGGAAATATTCGTTTTTCGTAGACGTAACCTTCGAGAAATACGAAGATTTTGCCAAAGCAAAAGCGTTACTGAATATAATGGCAGAGTATTTTAAAGTGTTAGGAGAATATAAGAATACGAAACCATAGGAGGGGAAATTCCAAAATTTTTGAAATTCCAAATTCCAAATTCCAACTCCAAGTTTCAAATCTTAATTAATAGAGCTTATGGCCTAAAGCTTAAAGCATAAAGCAAAAAAAACATGATTACAACAGCAAAACGATTAGATACAGTTGAAGAATACTACTTCTCTTCCAAATTGAGAGAAGTGAGACAACTGCAATCTGAAGGAAAGTCTATCATCAATATGGGAATCGGAAGCCCGGATTTGAGTCCGTCGAAAGCAGTTATTGAGGCGGTGCAATTGGCCATTCAGGAAGAGCATGCGCATGGCTATCAAAGTTATCAGGGATTGCCGGAGTTGAGAAAAGGGATGGCAGATTTTTATCAGAATCAGTTTGGTGTTGACGTGAATCCGAATACGGAGATTTTACCGTTAATGGGGTCAAAAGAAGGAATCATGCATATTTCGCTGGCTTTTTTGAATGAAGGCGATCATGTTTTAATTCCGAACCCAGGTTATCCGACTTATACTTCGGTAACTAATTTGGTTGGGGCTGTTCCGGTATATTATGATTTGAAGGAAGCAAATGCTTGGGAACCGGATTTCGAAGCTTTGGAAAAATTAGACCTTTCGAAAGTAAAAATCATGTGGTTGGGGTATCCACACATGCCAACAGGAGCAAGAGGAAGTTTAGCGTTATTTGAAAAATTGGTTGCTTTTGCTAAAAAACACAACATTTTATTGGTCAATGACAATCCGTATAGTTTTGTTTTGAATGATAATCCGATGAGTTTATTGCAGGTAGAAGGGGCAAAAGAAGTGGCTTTGGAATTGAATTCACTTAGTAAAACTTTCAACATGGCTGGCTGGAGAGTCGGAATGGTTTTAGGAAACGCAGAAGTTATTGATGCAGTACTGAAAGTCAAAAGTAACATGGACAGTGGTATGTTTTACGGAATTCAAAAAGGAGCGGTTGCTGCTTTAAATTGTGGTAAATCCTGGTTTGAAGAACAAAATAAAATTTACAAACGCCGTCGTGAATTGACAAATCAATTGGCAGAAAAATTAGGCTGTAAAGTGTATGCAGAAGGCGTTGGACTTTTTGTATGGGCAAAATTGCCGGAAGGAATTGCATCTGCAGAAAAGTTCATTGACGAGATATTATACGAGAAACATATTTTCATCACACCCGGAACTATTTTCGGAAGCAATGGTGAGGGATATATCAGATTCTCATTGTGTGTGAAAGAAGAAAAAGTACAAGAAGCGATAGATAGATTTTAGAGTTCAGATTTTAGATTTTTCGGCAGAGTTTGTCATTCCGAGGAACGAGGAATCTCCGTTGCAAGGTCGACAAAGATTGGTTTTTTTGATTAAGGAGTTACTTGCGAAGATTCCTCGTTCCTCGGAATGACAAAAAATGATGAAAATATAAAGGTCTTGAAAAAACAAAAAGCCCTAGCCCTGATAGAAGTGGCATCCTTTTATGGTGGGGTTCACCATAAAAGATACAGCGGATTGCAGGAGTAAGCTTTAAATAAAAATAAAAATGAAAGTATACGTAATAGGAATAGGGTTAATAGGGGGCTCGATGGTGTTAGACATCAAAGAGAAACATTCGAAGGCGACTATTTTTGGAATTGACAATAACGAAGAACACTTGCAGGAAGCAATTGATTTAGGGGTTATTGATCAGGTAGGGAAGTTGGAAGATCTTGGGGAAGCCGATTTTGTAATTGTTTCGGTTCCGGTAGATGTCGCACTGACGATTTTGCCGAAAGTGTTGGATTTGGTTGGTGAGAAAACGATTGTTTTTGAAGTAGGTTCTACCAAAAAACCAATTTGCGATGCCGTAACAAATCACCCCAAAAGAAGGAACTTTATTGCTACTCACCCGATTGCAGGAACAGAATTTTCGGGACCGTCGGCAGCAATAAAAGGACTGTTTCAAGGGAAAACGAATATTATTTGTGAAGTAGAAAAAACTACTTTCAAATTGCAGGAAAAAGCATTGCAACTTTTTGCAGAAATCGGAATGCGGATTCGATATATGGACCCGATTTCGCACGACAAACACATCGCTTACGTTTCGCATTTGTCGCACATTAGTTCGTTTATGCTAGGAAAAACGGTAATGAATAAAGAAAAAGACGAACAGGATATTTTTGATATGGCGGGAAGTGGATTCGAAAGTACCGTTCGTTTGGCCAAAAGTTCACCGGCTATGTGGACACCAATTTTTAAACAAAACAAAGAGTATGTAATTGAAACCTTAGAAGGATATATTGCGAATCTGACTCAGTTTAAAGATTTATTAGCAGATGATAATTATAATGCCATTTTTGAAGAAATGGAAAGTGTAAATAAAATTAAAGAGATATTAAACGGAATTACTATTAAAAAATAAACTAAAAAAAAAAGATGGAAAATAAAAAAGAAATGAGAAAGTGGTTAGAAGATTTCAATTTAAATCACCCACTTGTGATAGCTGGACCATGTAGTGCAGAAACGGAAGATCAGGTATTGAAAATTGCCCGTGAATTAAAAGATTCTAAAGTAAGTGTATTCAGAGCCGGAATCTGGAAACCAAGAACGCGTCCGGGAGGATTTGAAGGTGTAGGTGAAATTGGATTGAAATGGTTACAAAAAGCCAAAGCAGAAACTGGTTTACTTATGGGAACTGAGGTAGCAACTGCAGCGCACTGTAAATTGGCTTTAGAGCATGATATTGATGTTTTATGGGTTGGAGCCCGTACAACTGCAAATCCTTTTGCAGTTCAGGAAATTGCTGACACCTTAAAAGGTACTGATAAAATTGTTTTGGTTAAAAACCCTGTAAACCCGGATTTAGCTTTATGGTTAGGTGGTGTTGAGCGTTTGCATATGGCCGGAATTGAAAAATTAGGGGTTATTCACAGAGGTTTCTCTACTTACGAAAAAACCAAATACAGAAATATTCCGGAATGGCAGATTGCAATCGAATTGCAAAATAAATTCCCTGATTTACCTTTAATCATCGATCCGTCTCACATTACCGGAGATCGTAAAATGATTTTTGAAGTAACGCAGGAAGCGTTGGATTTGAACTATGACGGTATGATTATCGAAACGCACTACGATCCGGACAACGCTTGGTCTGATGCTGCGCAACAAGTTACTCCGGACGCTTTGAAACAAATCATTAAAGATTTGACCATCAGAAAAACGGATGATACTACAGATGAGTACAGCCAAAAAATGACTAAATTAAGAGCTAATATCGACGTTTTAGATGCTAACTTATTAGAGTTATTAGGAAAACGTATGAAAGTAGCAGACGAAATTGGTCAGGTGAAAAAAGAAGCGAACGTTGCGATTCTTCAAAACAATCGTTGGAATGAAATTTTAGGGAAAATGATACTGGAAGGAGAGAAAAAAGGTCTTACAGAAGAGTTCGTTTTAAGAATGTTTAAAGCGATTCACCAGGAAAGTATTGGTCATCAGGAAAAAGTTTTCAATGCTTAATTTTTTTTAAACCATATAAGTTCATATAAGAAAATGTAAGTTTTGTTTATGATGAATTTGTAGCACTTCACAACTAAAATTAAATCTCCATCGCTTTATAAAAGTGTTGGAGATTTTTTGTTTTGCTAATTTTTTTTAACCATATGAGTTCATGTAAGAAAATGTAAGTTTTGTTTACGATGAATTTGTAGCGCTTCACAACTAAAATTAAATCTCTATTGCTTTATAAAAGTGTTGGAGGTTTTTTGTTTTGCTAATTTTTTTTAACCATATAAGTTCATGTAAGAAAATGTAAGCTTTTTTTAAGATGAATTTGTGGCACTTCACAATTAAAGTTTAATCTGCATCATCTTATGATAAGTATGGGAGATTTTTTGATATAGCTATCTCGCCAATTTTTTTAAATGAACTTACATCACTTATATGGTTTAGAGCATTTATTTACCGTCTTTTTTAAAATAAATTATTTTTCTTCCCAACCTTTTTAATTTTTTTTGCCTCTATAGTGATATACAATCTTAACTTTCGTGTCATGAAATCAAAAATGTACCCATTTAAGCCGGAAAAGATTCAACTAAAATTGAATTTATTGCTTTGTTTTTTATTGTTTTTAGGAGCGAAAACTTTTGCGCAAAGTCCTGAATTGACAGTCAAAGGAGAGGAAGCTCAAAAAGTCAGAATGAGTCAGCTCATAGTCAATGTAAAAGTGGTTGGGAATATCGCTTACACTACTGCCGAAATGCATTTTTTCAATTCGGGAAACCGTCAGATGGAAGCAGAACTTATTTTTCCGTTACCTGAAAATGTTTCGGTTTCGAGATATGCTATTGATATAAACGGGAAAATGCGCGAAGCAGTTCCGGTAAATAAAAACAAAGGAAAACAGGTTTTCGAAGCTATCGAACACCGTCGTGTTGATCCGGGATTATTGGAGAAAGTAGACGGAAATAACTTCAGAACCAGAATTTATCCTTTGATGCCAAATGGAGAGCGAATTGTAATTATTGGTTACGAAGAAGAGCTTGCGGCTTTTGATAAGAATAATTTAGCCTATCAATTAGTTAGTCGTTATCCGGTTAAACTGGATAAATTTGAGTTGAATGTTTCGGTTTTAGGGGCAGCTGCATCTCCGACAATTGCGGAAAATTCAGGCGAGGAAATTGCTTTTTCAAAATGGAACCAATCGTTTCAAACTTCATTAAAAAAGGAAAATTATCAGCCTTCTGAAAAGTTGCTTTTTAAAATTCCCATTCAGCAGAATATTCCGAGTGTAGTAATGCAGACGGTACAGGATCAGCATTATTTTTATGGAAGTACTTTTATTGAAGGAAATAAGATTGCCAAAAAAATGCCGGCTTCAATCGGTTTGGTTTGGGATAATTCTTTGAGTTGCCAGAATCGCGATCTGAAAAAGGAATTGGATTTGCTAGACGCTTATTTTCAAAAAATAAAAAATACGACTGTAAGTTTGTATTTCCTGAATTATACTTTTGAAAAGGATAAAGATTATGTGATAGTTGATGGGAATTGGTCTGCCTTAAAAAACGTATTGCAAAACACAAAGTATGATGGTGGTACTCGTTTCTCTAAAATAAATTTCCCAAATCACGATGAGTTCTTGTTCTTTTCGGATGGATTATCTTCTTTGAGCGAGAATGTTTTACCAAAAACGAATAAGCCAATTTATACAATTACCTCTTCCGTTTCTGCTGATTTTACTTTTTTGAATTATGCATCGATGAAGACTGGAGGTAATTTTATCAATCTGAATCAATTAAATCCGATTAATGCTTTAGATAAATTGACCAATAATACGTTGAAGTTTTTGGGGATAAAAGAAAATCTTACGGTTACAGATTTGTATCCGATGAAAGGAGCTTCTGTTTCGGGGAATTTTAGTTTTGCTGGGATTTCACTGAATCCGAAAAATGAAATCACGTTGTTGTTTGGGTATTCCGGTGAGACAATGATAGAACGAAAAATTACGCTGGATGCGGCTGTTCAAAATACTACAGACGTTAGTATCGAAAAGTTATGGGCTCAGAAAAAAATTGCTAATCTTGACCTGCAATACGACAAAAATGCAGAAGAAATTGAGATTTTAGGAAAAAAGTACGGAATTATAACCAAGAATACTTCGCTGATTGTTTTAGAAGAGCTTCGCGATTATATGGCGTATGATATTGTTCCTCCTGCAGAATTGCGTGCCGAATTTGACAGAATTAAAAAACAGGAACAGGATACAAACCTGGCCAAGCAGAAAAACAATTGGGAGAATATTGATGATTATTTTACAGAGTTAGATTCCTGGTGGAAACAAAATATCAAATATACAAGGACAAAACCTTTGCCGAAGCCAAAAAATAAACCCGGAGGAAGATCAAATACGGTTTCGCAAACGACTTTCAGAAGAAATTCGAGTATTACAAACGGCTATGTTTCGGGTATTGTTTTAGATGAACAAAATCAGCCTTTGCCGGGAGCTTCTGTTAGATCAGATATGGAAAGTGTTGCTGCTGATTTTGATGGGAAATTTAGGGTAAAAGCTTCTGAAAACAGTACCATTGTCGTTTCTTATGTCGGATTGGATACCGATTCATTCAATATGGGCAGAAACAATGAGGTTACGGTACGGTTACAAGAGAGTTCACGGGCACTAAATGAAGTTGTAGTCACATCAGCATTAAGTATGAGAAGCGAGGGAGGATCGGTCTCTTATGCGAGAGAACCCGTTTCAGAGGCTGCATATTCAAAAGGTGAAGCTAACGATGTGCCTCCTCCTCCAGCCCCGCAGGTAGATCAGGTGAAGTTTGTTTCCCCTGTTGTGGCCAGAGCAAACGAGATCACTGAAGAAGCAAATGCAAATAAGGAAAAGCGGGAGCAAGCAGAGACCATTAGTGATACTTTGAATTTTAGAGCTGGGGATATAAATTTTGACAAGAGCCAAAAGGAATCTAAAACATGGAATCCGGATCGTTTGTACCTAAAAGCATTGGCAGCAGCACCAAAAGAAAAACAATACGAGTTGTATTTTGAATTAAGAAAGGTACAGGAGAGAAATCCGAGTTTTTATTTTGATGTGGCGCACTTTTTCTACAATCAGGGTGATGTGAAAAAAGCATTGCAGGTAATTAGCAACATTGCTGATTTAGGATTAGAGAACCATCAGCTTTACAAAACTCTGACGTATACCTTACGTCAGTGGAAATCGTACGACGATGCTTTGTTTACAGCAAAACAAATTGCAAAATGGAGAGCACATGAGCCACAAAGTTTGCGTGATTATGCCTTGGCTCTGGAAGATGCAGGGAAATATCAAGAAGCTTTTGATCAATTGATAAAAGCACTTGAAGTAAATTATTATGGAGAAATGAGCGGACAGTATGAAGGAGTTGAAGATATTATTCTAATGGATATTAACCGTTTGATGCTGGAACATAAAGGTTTGAATTCGGATAAATTAGATAAAAAGTATCTTAAAAAAATGCCGATAGACATTCGGGTTGTTATGAATTGGAACCTGATGGATGTTGATTTAGACTTGCATATTATTGAACCAACAGGTGAAGAATGTTATTATGGTCATACGGTAACAGAAGCCGGAGCAAAATTTTCAAAAGATTTTACACAAGGTTATGGGCCGGAGCAATATTTAATCAGAAATGCTGTGAAAGGGAAATACCAAATCAAAACGAATTATTTTGGCGAACGTGAATTAACAGAAAGTGGTCCGGCAACCGTAATGATTGAGATTTATACCACCAAAGAAGGAAAAACGACGCGAGTTTTAAAAACCATTCAATTAGGGAAAGTAAAAGAAAATGAGCTTTTAGCAGAAATTGTGTGGTAAGCCTGTCAAATTTAGAAGGTGTTTTCTAATTTTAAAAGGCGAAGTTGCGTTGTTCAATTCTAAAAACGTAATTTTGCCTTTTAATTTTTTAGATTTAAGAGCAATCTAAAATCTAAACCGGATATCTAAAATAAAAAAATGACAGGACTCGTTTATAAATCTACAGGGAGCTGGTATACTGTGAAATCTGAAAATGGAGATTTTATAGAATGCCGTATGAAAGGGAAGTTTAGGATGAAAGGTATTAAAAGTACCAATCCTATAGCCGTAGGAGATATTGTGGATTATGAACTCGAAGAAACCTCTGATACATTAACAGGAACGATTCACACCATTCACGAAAGAAAAAACTATATCGTTCGTAAATCGGTGAATTTGTCTCATCAAATGCATATTATCGCTTCGAATATTGATCGGGTTTTTTTATTGATAACCATTAATAATCCACCGACAACATTCAACTTTATCGACCGTTTTTTGGTAACGGCTGAAGCCTACAATATCGAAACGATTTTGGTTTTTAATAAAATAGATACTTTTGATGAGCCTACTTTAGAAGATCAATTGTATATGCAATATGTTTATCAGCAAATTGGTTATAAATGTCTTCGTGTTTCATCAACAGAAATGAAAGGTATTGAAGAGTTAAAAGAAATGATGATCGGTAAAGTAAGTATGTTTTCAGGACATTCCGGTGTTGGTAAATCAACTTTGGTAAATGCGATGGAACCTTCTTTGCATCTTAAAACTAAAACCATTTCTGAAGCCAGTAAACAAGGGCAACATACAACGACTTTTGCAGAAATGTACGATTTGTCTTTTAATGCAAAAATCATCGACACCCCCGGAATTAAAGGTTTTGGGATCGTAGACATGGAAAAAGAAGAAATCAGCGGTTATTTTCCTGAATTTTTCAAATTAAAAGACCAATGTAAGTTCAATAATTGCCTGCACAAAGAAGAACCTCATTGCGCCATAAAAGCGGCTTTAGAAAAAGATGAAATTGCCTGGTCCCGTTACAACAGTTATTTGAAGATTTTAGAAGGAGATGATGAAAATTATCGTACGGATTCTTATGACGAAGACCGAAAAGCAAGTGACGAATTGAGGAAATAATAATTTTAAATTCCAAAATTTTTTAAATTCCAAATTCCAAACGGGGTGGTTTGTGCATTTGTACGGATGTACATCATTGCAAATGACATTTCATCATTCACATTTTATCATTCACAATCATATTATGAAAGTAGTTATTCAAAGAGTTTCAGGAGCATCAGTAACGGTTGATCAGAAAAAGGTTGCGGATATTCAAAAAGGATTGTTGATTTTAGTCGGAATTGAAGAGGCCGATACACAGGATGATATTGAATGGCTGACTGGAAAAATCCTTAAAATGAGAATTTTTGCTGATGAAAATGAGGTTATGAATTGCTCCGTTCAGGATATTGACGGTGATATCATCGTGGTAAGTCAGTTTACACTTCATGCTTCTACTAAAAAAGGGAATCGTCCTTCTTACATAAAAGCGGCGAAACCGGAATTTGCTATACCTATGTATGAGACCTTTGTAACATCTTTAGAAAAAGAGTTTAACAAAAAAGTGCAAGCGGGTATTTTTGGCGCAGATATGAAAGTCAGTTTGTTAAATGATGGCCCGGTTACCATTTTGATGGACAGTAAAAACAGGGAGTAAAAAAGTCTTAAGGATTTGTTAACAACGTCAGAAAATACTATATATTTGACGAAATTTTTTACTAATGAAATGCTCTTTTTACACGTTATTTTTTTTCTTGTTTTCTCTTGTCTCTTTTGCTCAGAAAAACTTCTACACTTCAGCTTCTATTGCAGATAGTCTCAAAGAAAATGCCAATGCTGTTGTTCGTTTAAATCAAATTGATATTGAAATTGCTTCGCAAAGAGATATGACGATTAAAACACAAAAAGTGGTAACGGTTTTGAATGAAAAAGGATTAAAATTAGTGGAAGCATTTGAACACTATGATAAAACAAGTTCTGTAAATAGTATCGAAGCTATTGTTTACGATGCTTTTGGTGTTGAAATCAAGAAAATTAGACGAAAAGATTTTAAAGATCTAAGCACAGTAAGCGGAAGCACTCTTTTTTCAGATAATCGAATTGTTTATTTAGATTATACACCTGTTTCTTATCCTTTTACGATTGTTTATACTAGTGAAGTGGAGACTTCCAATACGGCTTTTATACCCCAATGGTATCCTTTGGCTAGTTATTATTTGAGCATTGAGAAAAGTATCCTAAAGGTTACCTACCCCAATGATCTCGGATTTAAAAAGAAAGAATTCGCATTTTCAGGTTTTGATATTAAAAAAACTACAGATACCAATACCCAATTATCTTATGTGACGGGTACGATTCTAGCGCAAAAAACCGAAGACCTTAGTCCGTCTTACAGCGATCTTTTTCCCAGAGTAATGATGGGGGTGGAGAAATTTCACTTAGAAGGTGTTGATGGAACGGCTACTACCTGGGAAGCCTTTGGTAAATGGTATGGAGATAAGATTTTGACAGGAACTACAGTCCTGCCGGAAGAAACTATTGCCAAAATAAAAGCACTTGTTGGTAACGAAAAAGATCCTGTCAAAAAAGCAAGAATCATTTATGATTATGTTCAGAAAAAATCAAGATACGTAAACATCGCTATTGGTATTGGAGGTTGGAAGCCAATGTACGCAACAGACGTAGACCGTTTGGGATATGGAGATTGCAAGGCACTAACAAATTATACCAAAGCACTGCTACAAACGGTTGATGTTCCTTCCTATAATACAATTTTGTATGGAGACACTTACAAAAGAAATATTCAATCTGACTTTGTTTCCATGCAAGGAAACCATATGATTTTGGCAATTCCAACAGGGGATAGTTATACCTGGTTAGAATGCACAAGTCAGGATGATCCTTTTGGTTATCAGGGAATATTTACAGATGACAGAGACGTTTTAGTGGTGAAGCCTGAAGGAGGGATCATTGTGAGAACTAAAATATACGATGATAAAGGAAATGCACAAACCGATAAAGGAACCTATACTTTAGATGAAAACGGAAGTTTTACAGGTTCAGTTTCAATTGTGTCAGACGGATCTCAGTACAATTCGAAAGCAAGAGTAGAACATCTGCCACCAAATGAAAAAGAAGCACACTATAAAGAATATTGGGATAATATCAATAATTTAAAATTAGAGAAAATAACCTTTACCAACGACAAAGAGAATATCCGTTTTACAGAAAATATTCATGTAAGTGCGGAGAGTTATGCTACTATTTCAGCTAACAAAATGATTTTTGTTGTGGATGCCTTCAATCAGAGTGGTGGTAATGTAAAACGAATCAGAAATAGAAAAAATCCATTTCAAATTCAACGTGGGTATTTGGATTCGGATGAAATCGAAATTAACCTGCCAGCGGGTTTTAGCATTGAATTTTTGCCTGCCCCTTATGAGTTGAAAGGAAAATTCGGAGAATACAAAACCGAAATTATTAAAAAAGAGAATAATAAATTGACATACAAACGCTCTATGTTTTTAAATAAAGGAAAATATTCTAATAAAGAATACGACGAATACCGTCTTTTTATGGAGCAAGTAGCAAAAAATGATAACGCCAAAATTGTACTAATAAAGAACTAATCCAAATGAAAATTAATCAACTACCCATTATTGTATTCGCTTTCTTTTTTTCTCTTCTTAAGCTGACGGCTCAGGAGTTTAAATTAGGGAAAGTTTCCATTGCTGAATTAGAACAAAAAGTACACCCTAAAGATACTGCAGCTTCTGCAGCAGTTTTGTATAAAAAAGGGAAAACAAGCATAGAGTATGATCAAACAGATGGTTTTGTTACTTTGACCGAGGTTGAAACCAGAATTAAAATTTATAAAAAAGAGGGTTATGATCTGGCAAACAAGGAAGTTTGGTATTACTCTGCAAGTAACAGTAGAGAAAAAGTGCTGTTTTCAGAGGCTGCTACGTTTAATTTAGTGGCAGGTAAAATAGAGAAAACAAAGCTTAAAAGCGATGGTTCTTTTGATGAAATTATTAATAAGTACAGAAGCAGAAAAAAAATAACAATGCCTAATGTTAAAGAAGGATCTGTAATCGAATTTAAATATACGATCAGAAGTCCTTTCAGGGAAATTAGGGATTGGGATTTTCAAATGGGTATTCCGGTGAATTATTCGGAGTTTACGAGCTATGTTCCCGAGTACTATGTTTTTAATGTAAGACAAAAAGGATATGTGTTTCCTAAAGTGACAACTGATAAAAATACGAAAAGCATCACTTTTTTAAATAAAGGGGGATCAGGGGGTTCCGGATATTCTAATAGTCAGCATAATTATTTCGAAACCAAAACAAATTATATAGCAGAAAATCTTCCGGCTATGAGAGAGGAAGCTTATGTAAATAATATCGATAATTATACTTCAAGTGTTCAATTTGAGTTGTCAATGGTTCAATTTCCTAATGAACCAATGAAGGCCTATTCTACAGATTGGAACTCAGTAGTTAAAACGATCTATAATTATGATGATTTTGGCCCGGAGTTAAATAAGACAGGGTACTTTGAGGATGATTTAAAAGTAGTATTAGACGGTAAAGTTACAAGTGAAGATCGAATAATGGCGATTTTAAATTATGTAAAATCTTCCGTAAAATGGAACGATTACCTAGGGTATAGCTGCGACAGTGGTGTCAAAAAAGCGTACAAAGAAAAAACGGGTAATATTGCAGATATCAATTTAATGTTAACTGCTATGTTGCGTCATTCGGGTTTAAATGCTAATCCGGTTTTGGTAAGTACGCGTTCGAACGGAATTTCTTTATTCCCTAACAGAACCGCTTTTAATTATGTAATTGCTGCAGTTGAAACTCCAAACGGGACTATTTTACTAGATGCAACAAGTAAATATGCGTCACCTAACATTCTGCCTTTTAGAGTGCTGAACTGGCAGGGGAGATTAATCCGTAAAGATGGAACTTCTGAATCGATTGATTTAGTACCTAAAAAACCATCAGGCGATAATGTTTTTATGAATTATGAGATTGATGCCGAAGGTAAAGTTACAGGAAAAGTAAGAAGACAATGTACCGATTATAATGCCATGTCTTATAGAAATGAGATAGATGGAGTAAAAGAGGATGTCTATCTTGAAAAGTTGGAGAATGAAAATAACAAAATAGAAATCAACGACTACAGCAGAACAAACGAAAAAGAAATTTTACTGCCGGCTATAGAAACCTATTCTTTTAAAGGAGACAATCTGGCCGAAGTAATTGGAGGTAAAATCTACATTAATCCAATGTTGTTTTACACCAATACAGAAAATTCTTTTAAACAGGAAACACGTGAATACCCGGTTGATTTTGGATTTCCTTTTGCAGATAAATTCAATATTACGATTAAGTTACCTGAAGGATTTGCAGTAGAGACGTTACCGGCTCCTGCGGCGATAGCAATGGAGGATAATTTGGGGACTTTTAAGTTTAACATCGCTGAGAACAGTGGTGTACTTCAATTGTCTATCCTGCATCAAATAAATGAGGCAGTTGTTACGCCTGAAAAATATGAGATGTTAAAAGAATATTACAAAGCAATGATTGCTAAAGAAACTGAAAAAGTAGTTTTAAAAAGAATATAAAATGTTATTAAGGGGTATCGGTGTTTTGTTTTTTGTGGTTTCCAGTTCGCTTGGAGTAAATGCTCAAAATCAGGAGTTAGGGAAAGTGACAATTTCGGAGCTCGAGGAAAAAGTAAATCCAAAAGATACGACTGCAGCAGCAGCAATTTTGTTTAAAAAAGGGAAAACATTCTTTACTTATAATTTAAAAAATGGATTTGTAGCCAATCATGTCTATGAATTTAAAATTAAAATCTATAAAAAGGAAGGTCTTAGTTGGGCAGATCAAAACGTACGTTATTACATTGGTTACGAAAATTTGAATGAAGATCACTTGGAGTTTTCTAATGCGGTTACGTATAATCTCGAAAAAGGCGCAATTGTAAAAACAAAACTCGACAGCGAAGGAGCCTTTAAGAAAAAGATAAACAAATATTGGAACGAGAAAACAATAACATTACCCAATGTAAAAGTAGGTTCCATTATCGAGTATAAGTATATTTTGAAATCTGAAAATTTAGTTCGATTTCCTGATTTTGAGATCCAATATAGTATTCCTGTGAATTATTTTGAATACAAAATGGAGATTCCTGAAGTATACATCTATAAACCGATTTTGGTAGGAGGTTTTCCGATCGAAACAGCAGCGAAATTGGTTAAAGGATATCAGGCTTTCGAGGATCAATACAATAAAACAAGTTCGCTTTCTTATCAGCAAATCAATGCTGTTTATAAAGGAAAAGACATACCGGCTTTGGTAAAAGAACCCTATGTTAATAATGTCGATAATTATAGAGGCACTATTCAGCAAGAGCTCGAAAGAATTCGTTCTCCCGATATGCCTGACAAAGATTACACTATTACCTGGGAAGGTGTGGCAAAGAATATTTTTAAAAGTGATAATTTTGGGAAAGAACTTAACGTAAATAATTTTTTATTAGCAGATGTCAAACGATTGTTGACGAACGTTGAATCTCAAAACGAGAGATTAAGCATCATTTTTAATTTCGTTCAAAACAAAATGAATTGGAATGAAGTCAATGATTGTTACACCGATAAAGGGGTGGCCAAAGCATACGCCGATCAAATGGGTAATGTTGCGGAAATTAATTTTATTTTGATAAACATGCTGAAATTGGCAGGCATAGAAGTAAATCCTGTTTTGGTAAGTACAATTGAAAATGGAGTTCCGGTTTATCCGACAAGAACAGGTTTTAACTATGTTATTGCTGCTGCGGAAATTGAGGGTAAACAAATTCTGCTTGACGCTTCTCATAAATTTACTTCTCCGAATATTTTGCCGTTAAGTGTATTAAACTGGAAAGGAAGACTTATCAAGAAAGATGGCACTTCACTTGAAATTGATTTAATGCCGAAAGTAGCATCTAAAGAATATTCGAATATTTTAGCAAAAATAGATGCTTCTGGAGCGATTGATGGAAAAATAAGGATTCAGAGAACAGATTACGATGCTTATAGTTTTAGAATTAAAAATGCGACTAAAAGCGAAGCTAGTTATCTTGAGAAATTGGAAGAACAATTGGGAAATTTGAAAGTTTCGGATTATAAAATTGAAAATAAAAAAACGACCTTAAATGATCCTATTATAGAAACGTATTCCTTTACGTCAGAAAATCAATTCGAGAGAATAGGAGGAAAGATATTTATTGATCCGCTTTTGTTTTTTACAACGTCAAAAAATCCTTTTAATCAGGAAAACAGACAAATGCCGGTTTATTTTGGTTATCCGACACAAGAGAAAATAAACGTAAACTTGGAGATTCCTGCGGGTTATATAGTAGAGTCATTGCCTGCTCCTGTTAGGATTTCGTTAGAAAATAAAGAAATGGTTTATGTTTTAAGCATTGCCAATATTGATAACAAAATTCAAATTAGTTGTACAAAAGAGATTAACAGTAGTATTTTTGCAGCAGATCAATACAGCGGATTAAAAGATTTTTTCCAGAAGATGATCGGAAGTCAAAATGAAAAAATTGTTCTAAAAAAAGTATAAAAATGGATTTGAAAAACGCACAATTAGACGTAGATACCTGGATCAAAGAACATGGAGTTCGTTATTTTAATGAATTGACCAACATGGCACAACTTACAGAAGAAGTAGGTGAAGTGGCCCGAATCATTGCCCGTCGCTACGGAGAGCAATCCGAAAAGGAAAGCGATAAAAATAAAGATTTAGGCGAAGAACTTGCCGATGTTGTATTTGTGGTTTTATGTCTGGCGAACCAAACCGGTATAGATTTGCAAGCCGCTTTTGATAATAAAATGGATTTGAAATCGGTGAGAGACAAAGATCGTCACAAAAACAACGATAAATTAAAATAATGTGATAAGTCACGGCAAAGTTTTGGTGTGTCCTTTTTTTAAAATAAATTTGCGGAAATGCATAAAACAACACGCCTAAAATGAATTTAGTACTACACACCAATCATAAAAACTTAGAAGGTCAAATAGCAGTTACAGGATCAAAAAGCGAAACCAATCGTTTGTTGTTGCTAAAAGCACTGTTTCCGAATATTACTTTAGCCAATACCTCAAACTCTGATGACAGCGAAGTAATGCAAAAAGCTTTGATTGGAAAGGATGAAATTGTAGACATTCACCATGCCGGAACTGCAATGCGTTTCTTGACAGCCTACTTTGCTGTAAACGAAGGACGCGAAGTGGTAATGACGGGTTCAAGCAGAATGCAAGAGCGTCCGATAAAAATTTTAGTTGAAGCTTTGGCACAATTAGGAGTTGAAATTTCATATGAAAAAGAAGTTGGATATCCGCCAATACGAATCAAAGGAAAAAAAGTTAGCGCTTCAAAAGTAACTTTGGCTGCCAATGTAAGCAGTCAGTATATTTCAGCACTTTTATTAGTAGCCTCAAAATTAGAAAACGGTTTAGAGCTTACTTTAGAAGGAGAAATTACTTCGATTCCATACATTAATATGACGCTCGCTTTGTTAAAAGATTTAGAGATTCAGACTAGTTTTGAAGGGAATGTGATCAAAGTTTATCCAAAAGAGACCGTTGCTTCAAAAGAAATGGTGGTAGAGTCTGATTGGAGTTCTGCCTCTTACTTTTTTAGTTTAGTGGCATTGGCAGATCAGGCATCGATTACATTAAGCAGTTATAAAAAAGACAGTTTACAAGGAGATTCCGCTTTGGTTGGTATTTACGAGAAAATGGGAGTAGAAACGACTTTCGAAGGAAATAAAATGACTTTGAAAAAACAACCCAACTTTAAACATGAAACATTAAATCTGGAATTAAACAATACCCCCGACATAGCACAAACCATTGTGGTGACTTGTTTAGGTTTAGGAATTGGATGTCATTTAACAGGTCTTCATACTTTAAAAATCAAAGAAACGGACCGATTGGAAGCTTTGCGAATCGAGCTAACAAAATTAGGAGCCACTATTTCGGTTACTAACGACAGTCTGACTTTGGTTGCTTCAGAAAGTATCAATCACAATATAAAAATTGCTACTTACAACGATCACCGTATGGCAATGGCATTTGCTCCTTTAGCACTTAAAGTTCCAATTATTATCGAAGACGCCGAAGTAGTTTCAAAATCATATCCGGATTTCTGGAATGATTTAAAAGCATTAAAATTCGAGGTTTCTGAATTGTAATTATTGATTCAACCATATAAGTAATATAAGTTCATTTAAAAAATGCGCTTAATTGGAACAACCTTCGGTTTTAACCCGGAGGTTTTTTTTTGACTTGGTTTAATGTGAATTTTTATCACGTAGATCGACAGATTTATTTGGATTTTTTTTGTTTTAAAAGTAGAATGGAGAACTGTTTTGCATTTTACATCTCTCCGATAGGTAAGCGAGCGCCCCAATCATAAAATTTAGTTTAAATGAACTTACATCACTTATATGGTTTAAAAAAAACGAACATTTTGAGATGTCTGCAATATATAAGTGAGCGCCCCAGTCATAAAGTTTAGTTTAAATGAACTTACATTACTTATATGGTTTAAAAACACACACATTTTGAGATCTCTGCAATATATAAGTGAGCGCCCCAATCATAAAGTTTAGTTTAAATGAACTTACCTCACTTATATGGTTTAAAAAAAGCACATTTTGAGATGTCTGCGATATATAAGTGAGCGCCCCAATCATAAAGTTTGGTTTAAATGAACTTACATCACTTATATGGTTTAAAAAAACACACACATTTTGAGATCTCCACGATAGATAAGTAAACGCCCCAATCATAAAGTTTAGTTTAAATGAACTTACATCACTTATATGGTTTAAAAAAACATACACATTTTGAGATCTCCGCGATAGATAAGTGAGCACTCCAATCATAAGGTTTAGTTAAAATGAACTGATATCACTTATATGGTTTAAAAAACACCTTTTTTAATAAGGTCAAAGTGGCAGTAAATCAAGGACTTTTGAAAATAAACAGCAAAACACTTGACAACGCCTATCTCACAATCGTATATTTGCACTCGATTTATAATTTTAGATAAAAAATCTAAATTCTACATTCTAAAATCAACAATTCAAATATGAAATTATCACATTTTCAGTTTAATTTACCGAAAGAACTTTTAGCCGAATTCCCAGCAGAAAACAGAGACGAGTCTCGTTTAATGGTAATTGACCGTCAAAAACAAACTATAGAGCACAAAATGTTCAAAGATGTTATCAATTATTTTGATGATGGAGACGTTTTGATTCTTAACAATACTAAAGTTTTCCCGGCACGTTTGTACGGAAACAAAGAAAAAACAGGAGCAAGAATTGAAGTTTTCTTATTGAGAGAATTAAATTCTGAGCAACGTCTTTGGGACGTTTTGGTTGATCCGGCCCGTAAAATCAGAATTGGTAACAAACTTTATTTCGGTGATGACGATTCGTTAGTTGCTGAGGTAATCGACAATACTACTTCTCGTGGTAGAACATTACGTTTTTTATATGATGGTTCTTACGAAGAATTCAGAAATAAATTAACAGAACTTGGAGAAACTCCAATCCCAAAATACATCAACAGAGAGGTAACAGCAGAAGATGCTGAAAGGTACCAAACTATTTATGCAAAAGAAGAAGGAGCTGTAGCGGCACCAACTGCAGGTTTACACTTCTCGAAACACCTTTTGAAAAAATTAGAAATCAAAGGAATAAACTTTGCAGAAGTAACATTACACGTTGGTTTAGGAACTTTCAACCCGGTTGAAGTAGAAGATTTGTCTAAACACAAAATGGATTCAGAAGAATTGATTATCAATCAGGAAGCTTGTGATATTGTAAATGCTGCAAAAGCAAACAGAAAACGTATCTGTGCCGTTGGAACAACTTCAATGCGTGCGATCGAAAGTTCTGTATCTTCTCAAAATACCTTAAATCCTTACGAAGGATGGACGAATAAATTTATTTTTCCTCCTCACGATTTTAGTATTGCGAACTGTATGATTACAAATTTCCACACACCGAAATCTACTTTATTAATGATGATTTCAGCTTTCTGTGGTCATGATTTAATGAAAAGAGCCTACGAAGAAGCAATCAAAGAAGAATACAAATTCTATTCTTACGGAGATGCCATGCTGATCATCTAATTAGAAATAAGATTAAAATAAGAAAACCCATCGTTATGATGGGTTTTTTGTTTTTGGGAAGGTTTGATTCTTTTGTTTCAGGTTTCAGGTTTCACGTTTGGAACCTGGAACCTGAAACCTGAAACTTGAAACTTGAAACCTGAAACTTGAAACCTGAAACTTGAAACCTGAAACTTGAAACCTGAAACTTGAAACCTGAAACCTGAGACAAACAAAAACATTTTCCTATTTTTACAAACAAAACAAAAACAATGACTTTTCTAAATACACGCGAATTCGCGAAACAACTTGACTCACAAGATGCTTTAAATAAGTATCAGGAGCAATTCATTTTTCCAAAAGTAAACGATAAACGGGTGATCTATTTTACCGGAAACTCTTTGGGATTACAGCCAAAACGCACCAAAGCCTATATCGATGAAGTAATGAATGATTGGGCAGAACTTGCTGTTGAAGGTCATTTTTATGCGCAGAAACCTTGGTGGGACTATCAAGAAAGATTTGCTGAACCACTGAGTAAAATTGTGGGAGCTTTACCTTCAGAAGTGACGGTGATGAATACTTTAACGGTGAATCTGCATTTATTGATGGTTTCTTTTTATCAGCCAACGGCAACGCGTTATAAAATTATCTGCGAAGAAAAAGCCTTTCCTTCAGATCAATATATGTTTCAAAGTCAGGTACATTTTCATGGATATAAACCCGAAGACGCGATTGTAGAAATCAAACGTCGTGAAGGAGAACACAATATTCGTCTGGAAGATGTTTTGGCAAAAATAGAAGAAGTGGGTGATGAACTGGCTTTGGTTTTAATAGGTGGAGTAAATTATTACACCGGGCAGGTTTTTGATATCAAAACCATTACTGCAGCAGGACATAAGGCAGGAGCAAAAGTAGGTTGGGATCTGGCACACGCTGCCGGAAACATCAAATTGGAACTGCACGACTGGAAGGTAGATTTCGCAGCCTGGTGCAGTTATAAATATATGAACTCAGGACCGGGAAATGCTTCGGGCTGTTTTGTACATGAAAAACACCATTCTAATCCTGACTTACCTCGTTTTGCAGGCTGGTGGGGACATAATAAAGAACGTCGTTTTAAAATGGAACCGACTTTTGACCCTGTTAATGGAGCAGGAGGATGGCAAATTAGTAATTTACCGATACTTTCATTGGCTCCCTATTTGGCTTCCGTAGAAATGTTTGCCGAAGTAGGTATGGAGGCGCTGATTGCTAAAAGAGATCATATTACGGCTTACTTAGAATTTGTTTTACAAGAGATCGATAAAGAAGTAGAGAGTACTTTCGAAATTATTACACCTTCAAATCCAGAAGAAAGAGCGTCACAATTGTCTGTTTTTTTACATGGCGAAGGCAGAAGTTTATTTGACTATTTGATGAAAAATGGCGTTATAACAGATTGGCGTGAACCTAATGTAATTCGTTTAGCCCCAGTGCCATTGTATTGTTCTTATGAAGATATGTATGATTTTGGGCAAATTCTTAAAAAAGGGATTTTAGCCAAACAATAAGCAATCGTGTAATTCTGTAATTTTTCGACCGAATCCTATAACATATGGGTTTGGTATTCTGCTTTATTTTGTAGGGTATAAATGTAAAATCCAACAACATGAAAACAGTATGTGTACTAATTGTAACCTTAATGATCATTTCCTGTCAAAATCAGGATAAGATGGATCTCAATAAGGCAAAGCAAGCCAGTATTGATTCGATGAAAGTAGAGATTAGCAAGCAAAGGATTATCGATTCAATGAAGGTTGAAATGGCCAGATTGGAAAGTGAAAAAGAAAAAGCAGAAGCTCAGAAAGTAGTCGTGATGAATGAGCAGCGTGACGAAAGAGCAACGCCACCACCAACTGCCAAAAAGAAAGGCTGGAGTTCTGCGGCAAAAGGCGCTGTAATTGGTGCCGGAGTAGGCGCTATTACCGGAGCAGCAGTGAGTAAGAAAAAGGGACAAGGAGCTGTGATCGGAGGATTGGCCGGAGCCGGAATTGGTGCCGGAACAGGAGCGATTATAGATTCCAAAAAGAATAAAAAAGAGTAAATTTAAATATAAAAGCCCCGAGTTCAGTTGAACCCGGGGCTTTCCGTTTTTAGCAATGTTCAGGAACTTTAATTTCCGTTAGCTCTATTTTATAAGAATTAAATTGCTCCTTAATTTGGTTGAAATCAGCTTTAAAGTATAGTGTTGATTCTAGCAAATTTTGATAATATTCAATGCCCTTAAAAAGATTGGATTTAAAAGTATTCCATTTTTTTAATTGATTGGAAGTAACTTCTTCTGTTGTATTCTCAATTTCATTTCTAAGGTAATCCAAATACATTTTTAGTTCTTTTACCAATAGATTGGGGCGGTTTGAAGTTCGTAAAACAGATTTATTTCCATAGATATGTTGCAGCATTTCTTTTAAGGAAACTTCCTGATCAAAGTAGGCCATATTGGGACCGGGACAGATTACAACACCCTGAGCCTGCCCTTTTATTTTAATTTCATTTTCCAGATAACTGGCGTTGGCCAAACCAACACATAAGCAAGATTTCTCGGTGATTTTTGTTCTCTCTTTTTCATAAACAGAAGTTGAAATCGTGCTTTTTGAATTTTCCAGTTCCGCCAGTTTTATGTCTTGGTATTTTTTTGAAGCCGTGCAAATTCCTGTTGGATCGTATTCCTTGCTTAAAGCCAGAAATCGCTTGGGACAAGAACTCCCTGCTTTGTTTTCCTGAATACGTTTTTGTTTTAGTAATTCATTTGTCGAATTTTTCAATGAATTGAAAGGAACTCCTAAAGGCGAAATGTGACTTAAATAAAGATCTTCTTCTTTGGCATTGATCAATAAGCTTCTGGTTTCCTGATCGACAGAAGTAGCTTCGGGAACCAGTAAAAAAGGAGTACCCCATCCAATCGAATCGATTTGATAGGTTTCTAGTAAAAAGTCATGTTCTTCGGCAGTTCCAACCCCGCCCTGAACGGTAATTTTTGTCGCTAAAGCCTGTTCAGGAAAAGATTTGTTTTTTTGCTGTAATGCCTTAATCATTAATTCGTGGGACGATTGTACTAATTGTTCTTTTTTCTGCCTGAATTCGTCTAAAATTGGGCCTAAGAGCAGTCCATCCGTAGCGAAAGCGTGTCCGCCACAGTTCAAACCCGACTCGATGCGGTATTCAGAAACCCAAAGCCCTTTTTTGGCCAAAAAATTGCCTTGAATCATAGCCGAACGAAAATCACTTACTTTTAGAATGATTTTCTTTTTGAGTGCATTGTTTTGATCGGGATAAAAATCAGGGAAATTCTCAAAATAGCTAAAAAGTCTTGGATTCATCCCGGCGGACAATACGATAGAGGAATCGAGATTGCTGTTTGCAAAACCTCTTAAAGCAGCATGAGCATCATTAAACGCAATCGGAAGTTGGGTATTCCTGACAAAATTGTCTTTATCGAGTTTCGTCATAATATTGACATCAATAGCACCCGCCGAAAGATGCGATTCAATGTAATTTTGAATATTTTCCTTGAAAGAAATTCCATCCTCAAGTAAATTCTGAAAACCTTTTTTGATGATGGAGGTATTCGGTAACATGGCCATGAAATTCTCAAGAACTACTTTGCTTTCCGCCAATTCTGTTTTGAAATTTTGAAATTTTTGCTTTACAATTTTATCGACTAAATTGAGATAAGAAGTGATGCGTTCCGCACGGTGATCTTGAATTTTTTGGCTTATTTCCTGATATGGCTGATTGAATTTTGTGCTGTAAAAAAGCCTCATTTTTTCGATTAACTCATCATCGGCAATAGAGATTACAGATGAAATACCATATTGCGCAACCCGAATCGGACTGTCTATAGTATAAGCAAGCCCCATTACCGGAATATGAAAAGTGTGTAGATTTTTCTGTGTCATTTACTTTTACGTTAAGAAAGCAAATGTTGGAAAAAAGATTCGCTAAAAAGCTGATAAATATCATCTTTAAGCTGAATTCGATTAATATTTAAAATTTTAAAATGTTCTGCACCTGTAAGGTCTTTTTCGACTTTGTAGGTGTAAAACGTAAACTTATGATAGCTACAAGGTCGATACCTCTAAACCAGAATTTTTTTCAAAGATTCAGCAATAGCACGCCATAAAAAATTGTAAAATGATTTCTCGGGAATGCGATCTAATGCCACAGCAGCTTTTTTGGCCTTCTCATCAGAATCATTTTTCAGAATTATATTGGCTATAGCCGTTTTTAGTTTGGCCTTCTTTTCAGGATTCTTCTTTTGAAAAAGGGTTACTTTTAAATCATCGTAAACTAAAGAGGCATTTCCGGTTGCATTGCTATCGTTTCCGTAAAAATTAAATTGATACGTTTTAAAAGTTCCTGTAAAAGAAGTGTTTATATAGGGCTTGGTAAATCTAGCCAAAGCCACCACATCAAAATTGGAGATCCTTCCCTGAATGTGAAAGCTGTCTTTCGGATCTAAAACATTAAAACTCCAATTAACATGCAAAGCCGAGTTTTTCATGAATTGACAATCCACCGTAATTTTGGTATCATCCGCTTTTTTTAACTCAAAACCACTTTGGATCGCAGTGGTTTGAAGATTGAAATGATCAAAAGTTAAAATACCGGGGCCTTTAGAGAAATCGATCTCTTCTTCATAAACCAATTTTGATTTTCGGATTTGTAAAGAATCAATTTTCATCGGGAATTTAATTTTTCGCAGTAAAGCATTATACAAAGGCTTCTTGCTTAAATCGTCTTTTGGTATTTTACTGCGGTAAATATTCGCATCCAGATGGTTTACAACCAAAGAAGAAGCATTAAAAAAGAAACGGTTGTTTTTGAAACCCCACTTCAGGTTGTTCAGATGCGCGGAGTCAAGCTTTAGGGTATAAATATCTTTTTCTTTTTCCAGTTTTTGCACAAAGACTTTTCTCGAATATTCCGGTAAAACCGAGAATTTATTGATTTTTAAAAAGTTATTTTCGGTACTAATCTTGCCGACTGTAATACGATAAAAGGAGCTGGGTTTGTAATATAAGCTGTCACAAACCAAGGTGTATTTTTTGTAGTGCAACGGAATTTTTTCTTGTAATGTAGCGTCGGTAATCAAAATACCTTCGAGTTTTAAAAGAACTTTTTTGATCGTAAAGATCGGTTTGCTTGTTTGTAAGGAAACAACATCTACGGCGCCATCATTAAGGTAAACGTTAGAAACGGCAATTATTTTTCGAAAAGGAGCAATGATTTCTGTCTCGATACTTTTGCTGTTGTTTAAAAGCTTTGTGCCTTTTTTGTATAAAATAATACGGGGTTTGTTGATGATAATACTTTCGGCCTGAATAACATTACGAAAGACCAAATCCCAGATGTTAAAATGTTTAATTGTAATAGATTCAATTTTTGTAAAAAGTCCATTTTTACTGTCCTTAGGCTGGTTTTTTGGATGAACTACTAAGGTGTACGCATGGATATTCCTGGACAGTAATGCCACATCGATTTTCTCATAATTGATATGATAGGCGGTTTTGTTTTTCTCGTGAATAATGACTGGCAGTTGTTTTTTTATCCAATAATTAAGACCGCTATTGGCTAAAAGCACAAAAACAAAGACTAAAATGATACCGATTGTTATTTTTTTATAGATAGACATTATTATTGTGTTAACTTTAATACATAAATTTAAACTTTTATAAAGAATGGTTTTTATATGATTCCGTTTTTAAATTACATGATTACTAAATTGTCTGTCTGTTTATACTTTTTTGCATATGAGAAAAATTAAAAAAATCCTGTTGGTTTTATTGGTCGTAATTGTTGCTCTTGGAATTGGGTTGTGTGGTTATATATTTCACCTGAAACCCAAGTATGAAGGAGAATTACAACTTAATAATCTGGAAAAAGAAACAACCGTTTATTTTGATGATTTTGGTATTCCTCATATTTATGCGAGTTCAGAAAAAGATGCGATGACGGCTTTGGGTTATGTGCATGCGCAGGAAAGATTGTGGCAAATGGAGTTGTTACGTCGTATTGCACCGGGAAAATTGTCTGAGATTTTTGGTTCGGTAGCCCTTAAAAACGATAAATTTTTCTCCGGAATCGGAATCGAAGAGGCGTCGGCCAAAGCCATTTCTAAGTTAGACAAAAACAGTCCGAGTTATCAGTTAACGATGGCCTATTTAGATGGAATTAATCAGTATCTCGAAGAAGGAGTAACTCCGATTGAGTTTACGTTGGTAGGTGTAAAAAAGGAAAAGTTTACGATAAAAGATGTTTATAATATTTTCGGATATATGTCTTTTAGTTTTGCGATGGCGCAGAAAACGGATCCGTTATTGACTAATATTCGCAATAAATATGGTGCTGAATATGTAAAAGATTTAGGGATTGAAGGAGAGTTTAATACCACTCAGCTTAAAAGTTCAAAAGAAAATTTAGAAGAATATACGGCGGTTGCAAAATCGGTTGCTGCCTTGTTGGACAAATCGCCAATTCCACCTTTTATTGGAAGTAACAGTTGGGTTGCCGGTCCACGGAAAACGAAAAGCGGTAAAGTGATTTTTGCTAATGATCCACATATCGGATTTTCTCAGCCTGCAACTTGGTACGAAGCGCATTTGATTGCTCCTGACTTTGAGTTGTACGGATGTTATCTGGCCGGAACTCCTTTTCCGCTATTGGCGCACAACCGAAATTATGCCTACGGGTTAACCATGTTTGAAAATGATGATATTGATTTCTATCAGGAGAAAAACAAAGCTGATGATGCCAATCAATACCAAACTCCAACAGGTTTTAGTGCCTACGAAACCAGAAAAAAGACGATCAAAGTTAAAGATACATCAGACGTTGTTATGACTATTAAATCCAGTCGACACGGACCGATTATGAATGATATATTAGATCATTTGGATAAAAAAAATCCAATTGCCATGTCGTGGACGTATACCAGGGAGCCAATCCAGATTTTGGATGCTGTTTACGGAATTTCGCACGCTAAAAGCAAAGATGATTTTAGAAAAGCAGTTAAGTTAATTGCAGCACCGGGATTAAATGTAATGTATGGGGATGCCAAAGGAAATGTGGCCTGGTGGGCAACAGGAAAATTGTACAAACACAATAAAGGTGTGAACTCCTTTTTTATTTTAGACGGTGCCAGCGGAAAAGATGATATTACAGAACAGTTGGATTTTGAGAAAAATCCGTCTTCCGAAAATCCAAAGTGGGGGTATGTGTACTCAGCAAACAATCAGCCCGAAGCAGTTGACGGTTATTTGTATCCGGGATATTATTTGCCGGAGGATCGTGCTAAAAGAATTTCGCAGTTAATGGATGCCAAATCAGATTGGGATAAAGAAGCGATCAGTAAAATGATTTACGATAATACCTCTCCGGTTGCAGCAGGGACAGTTCAGAATTTAATTTCGAGTTTAGACAACAGCAAGCTTTCAGCAGAAGAACAGCAAGCCATTACGGTTTTAAAATCATGGAAAGGAACCAATAATCTTGAAGACGTTGCACCAACGATCTACAGCAAATGGGTTTATCTCTATTTGAAAAATACGTTTGAAGACGAAATGGGCAAGGAGAATTTTGATTTATTCTTAGGGACACATATCGGAAAACAGATTATTGCCAGACAGATTGTCAATGAGAATTCTGTATGGTGGGACAATATCAAAACTCAAAAGGTTAAAGAAACCAGAAATGAGATTGTTTCAAAATCGTTTCATGACGCTATAGGATCCCTTCAAAAGCAATTAGGAAATCAAGTTTCAGATTGGAAGTGGGCTAAAGTTCATACTGTTGAGCACGAGCACCCGTTAGGAAAAGTAGCAGCATTACGAAAATTATTTAATGTTGGCCCTTATGCTTCACCGGGAACCAATGAGGTAATTAATAATTTATTCTTCGGATTAAATACGGAAGGCCAATACCACGTAAAAGGTGGTCCGTCTACAAGAAGAGTGGTCGATTTCTCGGATATAGAAAACAGTTGGAGCATTTTACCAACAGGGCAATCAGGAAATCCGTTCAGCAAACATTACGACGATCAGGCAGAAATGTACAATGCAGGAAAGTTTAGAAAAATGAAATTGAATAAAGAGGAAATTGTAAAGACTTCGACTAAGTTGGTTTTAAAGCCGAGATAGTGAGAAGTGAAATGTAAAATGTCAGAAGTGAAAATTTTCACCTCAAGGCTTTTTCTTTGGCCCTTTGCACCTCTGAACCTAAAAAAAATTGGGGATAAAAGTTTTCGAACTTTTATCCCCAATTTTTTTATTTAGACACTAAATATTTTCCTTTAACAATATCCCTAGTGTAAATATCAAGATTATTAAGCAGTACCTTGTTTGTTGTCATTGCGTTTGTGGTTTGGTAACCGTTGTCTTTTTCGTAGGTCTTTAGTAAGGTTTCAAGCTCTACTTCATTATAAAAGGCAAACATATTATAAACAGCATCTCTGAAGTTTTTAAAATTGATGGTTTCTGTTATTTCTATGGTTTTTTGATCGTTCCATTTTTCTTTAGAAGCCGTTTCATTTATTTTATTCAAACAATAATCAACAAAATAAGTTTTGTAATTGGTAGCCTCAATAATTCGGTTGATTATGATTGTGTTTTGCTGTGAGGGCATTGGTATGGCATTAGAAGAGGTTTGTGACTTACAAATCGCTGGAACAAACAATAAAAATACTAAAACCGAAAGGGAATGCTTTTTTAAATTTTTCATAGGTTATTTTTAAAATTAGATACAACTTTTACAGTTGTAAATGGGATGATTTGGGATTATAAGATTTTTTTTTGGGCACGCTAAAATAGTATTTTTTGTTTTAAATGTCCAATGAAAAGAACACTTTCAAACGAAAAACTCCGATACGACGGCTTTAAAAAGTGTCGTAACGGAGTTCGTAAGAGAACGATTACCTGTAATCGGATATGGGTCTTTTGACTTTATTTTCTGGAGGTTCGCATGGCTTTTACGATTTTTAGATTTTGGTCTTTAGACAGTTTTTGGTATGCTTCGGTCTCCATTCCGTAAAGGGCCACTTTTCCTTTTTCATTATTGTGTATACCCCAGCCATACCTTTTGGTCAAAGGAGAGGCACGCAGACAGGCTTGTCCTTTCGAAAAGAATTTCTCACGGGCTTCCTCATATTCTGATTGGGTTAAATCATTTTTGTCGGCGAAAACCTGAAACAGAACATCGTCTGACGAATATTTATAAGGATTAGCATGAATCAGGTCAAACTCGATAGTGGCAATAGTTTTGGCTTCGCCTTTTTGTCTCGGAATTTCACCACCGGCAGCGGGACAATCTTCCGCTACTTCAATAAAAGTGTTTTCGTAGTTTGTGGTATGAACTTTCATCTGGTCTAGTTATTAATAAAGAGTAAGCTAAAATAATGATTTTCAATTAAAAACTCCGATCGTATAGCGGTTAAATCTATGCGATCGGAGTTTACTAACTAACGATTATTGTTTTGTTATTTTTTAGAAATTTCCTCCAAAACCTTTTTCCCGCTTTCATTTGATGGATCAAGTGTTACCGATTTTGTGTAATTTTCGATCGCCAACTTGGTGTTGCCGTCTTTCAAATAGGCCTCTCCTAAACTGTCATAAACATTTCCAACTTTAGGGAAAGTTTCCACATTGATTTTGAACATTTCTATTGCTTCTTTTGTTTTTCCGCTTTGCAATAATTGATACCCCGCGTTATTTATCTCTCCCTCTTTGATGCGGTAGGTCGAGTCTGCTTTTAGTTTTTTATAGCTGTCAATTCCGGCGGTTAGCCCTTTTGTATTAAAAATCTCTGATAATTCAAGTGCCATTGATTTTTTCGCTTGATTATAAGGTTGATTGTATAAAATAGCTCTGATCGCAGTATTCATTTCACCCAAAACAGTACCTCCCGTATTGTTCAATAAAACAACCAGATTTTTATCTGCCGGAACACGGGATATTAGAGTGTTAAATCCATTGATTCCTCCACCGTGTTCTACTATTTTTAATTTGCTTTTATCGCTGTTTAAAAGTTCATCGATAAACCATCCGTATCCATAAGACTCATCACCGAAACTGATATAAGGTTTGAATAAGGAATCCATAGAAGCAGCTGACAGTAATTTATTGGTGTACAATGCCTGATCCCAAAGGTATAAATCCTCTACAGTAGAATACAAAGAACCTGCTGCATACGGAATACTCATATCAATATAAGACGAATTAATGAGTTTTTTGCCTTGTTTTTCATAACCTGCAGCTCGCTTTTTTAGAATAATTTCGTTGTGGTCATAACCGGTATTTGCCATTTTTAAAGGAGTCAGAATGGTTTCCTGTAAATATTGCTCATAGGTTTTTTGAGTGATTTTTTCAATAAGATAACCCAATAGAAAATAACCCGAATTGCTGTATCTGAATTTTTCGCCTGGTGTAAATTCAAGTGGCAGATTTTCAAAAGTTTTTATAAACTCTTGCGGAGTATAAGGTTCTTTGCTTTTTTCCTCCAGAAATTTAGGAACCGAGGTATAATTTGGAATTCCCGATGTATGCGTTAGCAAATGATGAATTGTTATTTTGTCGCCCGTTGCTTTTGGGTAATCCGATAGATAAGTGGTGATTGGAGCATCCAGTTTTATTTTGCCCCCTTCTGCCAGTTTTACAATTAAGAAAGCGGTAAATTGTTTGCTGATAGAACCCAATCTGAATTTGGTGTCAGTCTGATTTGGAATATTCCATTCCATATTAGCCTGTCCGTATCCTTTTTTGAAGATCACTTTTCCGTGTTCTGCAACCAGTACAGATCCATTAAATTGGCCGTATTGGTTGTATAAGCTCATTAGCTGATCTATTTTTTTAGCCTTGTCTTGAGCAAAAGAGAGGTTGAAGGTGAAAAGTGCAATAAAGCAAATTACAAATGATTTAAATAAAGAACGGTTCAATTGTTTTTTCATGATGATTGATGGTTAGTGTCTAAAGTTAATAAATAATTGCATCCCTGCAGACTAATTTGTTAGACGACTGGTTTTACATTTAGTTTCACTATCAATCCGTTTTTTTATTTTATAAACGAGGAAGTATTAAAATTTAATGGAGTATTATTTTCGAAAGATTTGTGTTCATAACTAACGATTCGTTTCAATTTCCAGTCGTTCTCTTTTCGTTCCCATATATGAATAAATTTTCCCGTTGCTTGTGGAATGTCATTGGCAAAAAAGGTATGTTCGCCCAATTGTAAAGCACCAAAATCTCCTAATTTAGTTATAGTACAGGAGTTTAATTTTCGGATTACTTTTTCGGGTCTTGCATAATTTCCAATTAAAGCTTTTATTTTACCGCCATAAGGAACGTTTAACCCGTATCGATCATCATAAAATTCGATATCATCGCTTATTATTTTTTTGAAAAGAGCAGCATCATATTGATTGAATGCAATATCAAAGAGCAGGCTGTCCATTCCGATGATGTCAGTTTTTAAAAGTTCTGCTTCTAAATCTTCGTTTTTTGTCTGGTCTAATGTTTCTCTGCTTAAAAACAGCATAAAGAGAACGAGTAGGTTTATCATCGGCATCATGATTACTGTTTTTTAAATTCAGTTATTTCGTTTCAATAGCAATTATTTTTTTACCATTTTCGCCTAAATAGTGCAAAAGTAGTTTCTTATAAACTTTGTAACCATCATCTACATTGGTAAAAATAAGCAGTCCTTGTTTGGTCTTTGGTAAGAGAAAAACAAGGGTTTGTACGCCTTGATCTGCGCCTCCATGTGATAATGCATAGGTGCTATTTTCAAGATCATATATTTCGAAACCCAATCCGAAGTATTTGTTTTTTTTCTCTTTACTAACCTGGGGGGTAATCATGTCATCAAAAACTTTTTTACTCAAACCGTCGCCGTTCATTACACTACATAAAAAGGTTCCATAATCTTTGATGGTGGTTAGCAGATCATCGGCAGCGTTTGCGGTTTTATTTTTGTTTGTTTCATAGGCATTTCCTTTGGTGTCGTAACCAATGGCAAATCTGGATTCATCGGTTTTAGCATTCCAGAAAAATTGAGTGTCGGTCATTTGCAGCGGCTCAAAAATTAATTCTGCCGCTAATTGGTTCAATGGCTTGTGGAATTTTTTTTCTATTGCTTTTCTCAAATATTCAAACCCTTCTCCTGAATATTGATGTTTAGTGCCCGGTTTAAATTGAATGTCTAATTTGCCGGATTTGTTCATATACCTCCAATTCGGAAAACCGGTCTGGTGGCTTATAATAAGTCTTGTTGTAATTAATTTGTTGTTAGGGTCATTGGCAACATCCGGATCTGTCCAGTATTGGTAGATCGGTTCGTCCAGATTCCATTTTCCTTGACTGACTAATTTCAATGCCACAATTGCAGTGATTGGTTTTGTTAGGGAAGCGACATTCCATATCGTATTGTACGGTGCGCTAACTTCTTTTTTAAGGCTGCCGAAAACTTTTATTTGTTTCAATTTTCCGTCAGCGATAACTCCAATTCCTAAAGCGGGGATATTATTTTCTTTAAGCCATTTTTCGGTTGTTTCCTCTTCATCAAAAAGAGTAGATTGATCAGCTGTTGAGTCAGGCATTTGATGATCGTAACTTAACGATCTGCCTAATTTCCAGTCTTTGTTTTTTAAAAGCCAGAGATGGGTAAATTTGGCATAACTTCCTGCTTGTTCCGGTTTTCCCGGTGAGATTTCATAAAAGCGATGTCTTCCCATTTGTATGGCACCATATACGATTCCGTTTTTGTATAAAGGATAAACTTCAGTACTTCCAGTAACCAATTCTCTGCGATATCTATAAGGTCTTGACTTGTCACATATTCCTTTTTTTAAGTTGATTAAAAATTGGGCTTTGTTTGAGATACTGTCTTTGTCATGATAAAATTCAAAATCTTCCGTATATAAATTTTCAAATTGAGAAATGTCGCAAGTATTAAAGCCAACATTAAACAGTAGGCTGTCTTTTGACATAATGGTTTTATACAGTTCAGAGTTTTTTTCTTCCTGCGAAAATCCGGATTGGATCTGGAAGAAAAAAAGACCAGTTAAAATTAGCTTTAACTGGAATAGATTTGATTTCTTGAAATTCATTTTTTGATTGGTGTGATTGATTTTACAATAGTAAAGAAATTACTGATCAAGAAATTGTACAAATGCGAAATACTATCTTTTCTTGGATAGAAAGTAAAAATCCGGATTGAACATTTTTGGAGTTGTTTTCGTCACGTCTTTAAATTTTTTTATAAAATGCGACTGGTCAAAATATTTATTATAAAGTGCAACATCGGTCAGACTTAGTTTTTCCTGACTCATATGGACCATTTGATCGACCGATTTTCTAAATTTTAGTAGCTGAATGTATTTTTTGATGGTAAGTCCGGTTGCCGCCTGAAACTTAATTTGTAAGGAGCGCTGTGATAAGTTTATAATTTTTCCAATTTCAGAAATTGAAATTTCTTCCTCATGAAGTCTGATGATTTCGCAGATTTTTTCAATTGTATTTTTAGACGGATGTAAAGCATCTAATTCTTCGAAATAAGTATTGATAACATTCAGTAAATCTGAAATAGAACTGTTTAAACGATAATCAATTTCGTCATCGAAAGGAAGTTCTGTTGGATCTATTTTAAGGATAGCATCTGTAAAATTGCTTAAATCATATTTAGGAAACATCGAAAGTGTCCAGGGGTGTAATTGCGTAATGGTTACTTTAGTTCCAGGTTGGATATTCACTAAAACTTTATTGGTCATTTGCGAACAAAAATAGAGTCCCTCTGTCATGAGATACTTTTTTTTGCTGGTGTGAACTTCTATAGACCTTCCGCTTACAATCGCTAAGTTAAAACAGCCATTAGGCAGAATGAGTTTATTCTCAATTAAAGTTTCTCCAATACTATTATCAAGACACCAAATCTTATTGACAAAGCGTTCACTTTTTTCACTTACATAAAATTCTGAATAGAGGTTCATTTGCTTTATTATGTTGTTGAAAATCGTTAGAATTGACTCGTTTTTAGTGACAAACGAAAATAGTGTTTTTTTAGGTTTGAAGCAAGATGAGGTGCAAAGTTACAGAGGTACAAGGGAGCAAAGGAGTAGAGATGTTATTTGTGATTTATGTTCACGAAAATTTTCACGCAGATTTTACTGATTTACAGGAGTTATTTTTGGAGTTAAGAAAGACAGAAAGATTTTAATAGCTCGTTACAGGTAAACAAATCCGCCCAATCTGCAAAATCTGCGTGCAAAAAAACATTACAACTAAGCTTCTTAGCGAATTTTTAAGGAACAGAACCCTGACAACAAGATATAGTATTATTTTTTAATAGGCCTATGCTCATAACTAACAATGCGTTTTAAAACCCAGTCATTGTTTTTTCGTTCCCAGATATGAATAAATTTTTGCAGTCCCAACCGGAACACCATCCACTAGAAAAGTGTGATCTCCCAATTGTACTGCGCCAAAATCTCCTAATTTATCAATAGTAGTGGAGTTTAATTTTCGGGTAACCTTTTCAGATCGGGCACATTTTTCATTAAAAGTTTTTATTTCGTGCTCTTTCGAATTGTTTAACCCCGAACGATCGTCGAAAAACTCAATATCGTCGGCTATAATTTTTTTGAAAAGATCCGTTTTACATTCATTAAAAGCAACCGTGAAAAGCAGACTGTCCATTTTAATGATTTCTGTTTTTAGATTAGCCATTTTCAGAACTTGTTCATTTGTTTGTGCTTTTATCATTCCGCTAATTAGGAAGATAAAAAGAAAGAGGATTGGTTTTTTCATGGTTTGATCCGATCAAATTAGGTTTTAGGATGGTGCTGAAAGATTATTTTTTAACAGTAAACAATTCAACAGTGGACGTTTTCTTAAATGGATCATTAAAGAAACTCAACAATACCAAGTTAAAAAGATCCGGTTTCTCATAAGAACCAAAATGTGTTGCTCCGGGCATCACAAAAAAGTTGGAGTTCTCAATGTTATCGAAAATTTTAATCGAATGTTCCAGTCTGATAGCATCTCTGTCGCCAGACATAACTAATACAGGGCATTTTATTTTATGTAAATCTTTTTCAGAGATATTAGGCTGGTATTCCAGTAGATTATAAAGATTTCTGACATGCGAATCTTTTGTCGTTTTTAAGGTCTCCTTTACTACTTCATCGATTTCATTATAAACCGCTTTTTTACCCGGAAATAAATTGGCTCCAAAAGTGGCGACTTTGCTAACTTTTTTAGGATGGTTTATCGCAAGCAATAGCCCTAGAATGCCACCATCGCTTTGGCCCCAAACATAAGCACTGTCAATTTTTAAAGAATCTAACAAAGTGCTGACATCGTTGGCCATTTGCACATATTTTAGTTGTTCGTTGGACGGATCAACTGATTTTCCGTGCCCTCTGCTGTCGATGGCTATAACCTGAAAGTATTTTTTAAAATATTCGATTCGGTGCCCATGACCTTTAATCGAACCGCCATTTCCGTGAAGTAACACCAAAGGCTTTCCACTTCCGTAAACCTCATAATACATTTTGATGCCGTTAATGTCTTTATAGTTCCCAGCTTCTTTATTGTCGCCATAGGGAGTAGTAAGGTTGTTTTGTCCAACTAATGTTCCTATAGTAAGGAAACAGATAAGAAATAAGACCGATTTTTTCATGATTTTGGTTTTTTGATTGATTGAAAGATTGGCAATATATTGGTGGTAAATATATTATTAGTACTTTTTTACTAAGTCACTTAGATCATTTTCCTGTAGAATTTTGTCTAGATATTTCCCTCTGCTGCTGGTTGCTCTTTGGTAAGGAGCGAAAAGATTAGTTGATTTGTTAAATTCGGCGTTGAGGTTTTTTAATTCTTCTTTTTCAGAGTCCGTTAGTTTTAGATTTTCTTTTTCCTGATTGAATTTGATTAGTTTCTTTACAATAATCTCTTTGTCGATAATGTCATTTTCTGAAGCATTCAAGGTGCATATGCCATATATACCATTGTTGTAATGTTGCCATTCCTCTTCAAAAGCCATGTCTAATCTTTCTTCATTTACACGATTGTTTTCATCGAATAGATTTTGATACGCAAATTCTTTGGTGCTGTGATTTAGTAAACGCTGGATAAAGTTTTCTCTAAATTTTTGTTTTACTTCTTCACTGTTGTTTTGGGTTGTTTTTAAATCGTTTAAAAGACTTACAACGTTTTTGCTAAAGTATTTTTTTACTGTTGAAATCGAGTGTGAGTCATTTAAAGAAGAAGATATTTTTATCTCAGAATGTATCAAATAAGAATAGGAAGGAATTAATTTTTCAAGGATAAATTTTTCAATTTCAGCTGTTTCAAAATGGGTAAGTATCGCCAGATTTTCCAGTTCGATGTAGTTGTCTTCGATGTATTTTAGGTTTGATTCCATTTTGGTAGGGTATTGTTTAGTTATAATTTCTGAGTAGTAAAAATAGATTTTTTCTACTGTATTTTGCTCTGAAAAATGAAGATTTTCGAAGAAACAGCTGTTACGATGAGCAGAACCGGAACTCTTTTGTAATGTTCCAATAGCGTTAACAAACCACAAAGGAGAGGAGAAATCGTGTCAACGGCCTTTTTTTGTGGATGGCTAATAGGTATTTAGGGGGCTTAAATGCTAAATATTTGCTTTATTTTAAAGTTTTGTGCATTTATTACTTATTTTTACGGTCTTATTATTTAGATTTTTCTTGATGCAAACTCCACTTAAAATTGCTGTTGTCGGTTCTGGATTGGTAGGATCGTTATTAGCAATTTACCTTAAAAAAGCAGGTCATACCGTTCATGTTTATGATCGTAGTCCTGATATTCGCCAAATCAATTTTTCGGGACGTTCTATCAATCTGGCAATGTCCAATAGAGGCTGGAAAGCTCTTGATGCAGTTGGTGTTGGTGATGCGGTTCGCGAAATCGCAATCCCAATGGACAAACGCGCCATTCATTTGGTAGACAAACTAAATTTTCAAAATTACGGTCAGGAAGGCGAATCGATTTATTCGATTTCAAGAGGGACTTTAAATAGAAAAATGATTGATCTTGCAGAACAAGCCGGAGCAGAGTTTTTCTTTGAACAAAAAATATGGGATGTTACGCTCAATGATGCCACGCTGCATATTGGCGATACCGAAAGAGGTGAGTGGGAAGAGAAGAAATTTGATATGGTTTTTGGTGCCGATGGTGCTTTCTCAAGAATCAGACACCGCATGCAACGTCAGAGTATGTTCAATTATTCGCAGGAATTTTTGAATATGGGCTATAAAGAATTGAATATTCCGGCAAATTCTGATGCTACACATAAATTAGATAAATATTCTTTTCATATTTGGCCACGTGGCGAGTACATGTTGATTGCGCTTCCTAATTTAGACGGAAGTTTTACCTGTACCTTGTTTATGCCATTTGAAGGCGAAAATTCGTTTGCATCTTTAACAGACCGTAAGAGTGTCGAAGAGTTCTTTGAAAAAAACTTCCCGGATTCGATAGAAGTAATTCCAAAACTGGCAGAAGATTTCTTTAAAAATCCAACCAGTACTTTGGTCACCATGAAATGTTTTCCCTGGACATACGAAGATAAAATTGCCCTAATCGGAGATGCCTGCCATGCAATTGTCCCATTTTATGGGCAAGGTATGAATGCCGGTTTTGAAGATATCACGGTTCTAAATGAAATGATCGAAAAGTACGGAGATGATTGGAAAAAAGTTTTCTCCGAGTATCAGATCTCGCGTAAGCCTAATGCAGATGCGATAGCAGAACTTTCGTATCGCAATTTTATGGAAATGAGCACCAAAACGGCAGATGAGAAATTCTTGTTGCAAAAGAAAATCGAAAAAACATTCTCAGATAAACATCCCGATAAATGGATTCCGTTATACAGTCGTGTGACTTTCAGCGATCGTCCCTATACAGAAGCCTTGGCGATTGGCGATTTCCAAAACGCAATCATGGATGAGATTCTAAAATTAGATAATATTGAAAATACGTGGAATACTCCCGAAATTGAAAACAAGATTTTGGAGTTGTTAACCCGATAAAATCAAACCCGACAGGTTTCCAAAACCTGTCGGGTTTATTTTTTTTACTTCTTAAATATCTTAGACAAAACACCAAAAACACCTCTGATAAAAGTAGCACTCGTTACAACTTTTAAAACAGATTTACCAACCACACTTGCTGTACTAGGTTCTGATTTGGATTGTCTTTGAGAAGTTTGAGCCTCTTCCTGTTCCGAACTCGCTTGTTGCGCATCGGTTATTTTTTTGGTTAAGATTTCGTAAGCACTTTCACGGTCAAGCTCTTCACTGTATTTTTTTACAAGTTTCGATTTACCATTGATCACTTCAATTTCATCGGCAGATAAAACGTCCATTCGGCTCATTGGCGCACGCATCATCGTTGCTACAAGCGGTGTTGGAACTCCTTTTTCATTTAATGCCGTAACCAATGCCTCTCCAATCCCTAAGCTCGTCAATAATTCATCTGTTTTGTAGTAGGCTGAGGTAGGGTAGTTGTCCGCTGTTTTTTTGATTGCCTGTCTGTCATTGGCTGTAAAAGCTCTAAGCGCATGTTGTATTTTTAATCCTAATTGTGCTAAAACACCACTAGGAACATCCATTGGATTTTGTGTGACAAAATAAACGCCAATACCTTTAGAGCGAATTAGTTTTACAATAGTTTCAATTTGTTCAAGTAAAACTTTACTGGCTTCATTAAAAATTAAATGCGCTTCATCAATAAAGATTACTAGTTCAGGCTGATCAGAATCTCCTTTTTCAGGCATTTGCTGATAAATTTCAGCCAATAAACTCAACATAAAAGTCGAGAATAATTTGGGTTTATCCTGAATATCCGTCAAACGAATAATGTTTACGTATCCTTTTCCGTTTTCATCAATACGCATCAAATCATCAATTTCGAAAGATAGCTCTCCAAAAAACAAATCGCCACCCTGTTGTTCCAATTCGATTATTTTTCTCAGAATAGTTCCGGTTGTTGCGGTTGAAATTTTACCATAAGCCGCTGCAATTTCATCTTTCCCTTCTTCCGTAATATAATTGATTACTTTTTTGATGTCTTTCAAATCCAGTAAAGGCATCTGATTGTCATCACAATATTTGAAGATTACAGAAACAACTCCCGTCTGCGTATCATTTAGGTCTAAAATTCTGGAAAACAGTACAGGGCCAAATTCAGAAACAGTAGCACGCAAACGAACCCCATTTTGTTTGGATAGGGACATAAGCTCTACAGGAAACGCAGCTACATTATATGGAATGTTTATTTTAGCGTGGCGCTCCGTAATAAAACCTTCTTCTTTCCCTTCTTTTGCAATTCCGCTAAAATCTCCTTTAATATCCATCATTAATACAGGTATTCCTGCATTTGATAATTGTTCCGAAAAGACCTGAATTGTTTTGGTCTTTCCCGTACCTGTTGCGCCGGCAATTAGTCCGTGACGGTTTAAAGTTTTTAAGGGAATCTTAACATGGGTTTCGGCAAGTGCTTCCCCGTCTAGGATTGCGCCCCCCAAGATAATACTGGCACCTTTTGAAGAATAGCCATTGTTTATATCTTGAATGAAATTGTCTTTTTTATTCATGTTTTTATTCGTAATTTAGATGATTATAAGAGTTTTGCTGTGTTTTTTAACAGTTTGACCTTGTTTTTTTTAGTAGGAAAAAGCTTTTTCAGTATAAAAATAAAACAAAAAATAATTTCGCAACTTTTTAAGAAGATATCAGCGGAATGTTGGAATATTTACTAAAACGTTGTAATTTTCCCAAAAATCATCCTGTTTTTTGTTTTATCTAAAAAGTAACAAAGGCAATTTAATGAGATATTTTTTAAATTGACGTTAAATTTCCTTCAATTAAATTAAAAAAAGTTTTTTTATTTAAACTAAACGTATAAATTTGCTCCTCTACAAGTTAAATATAACTAAAAAATAAAATTATTTAAAACTATTAAAATTAAAAAAAATGGCAAACGTTAAAGTTAAAAAAGAAAGCACTTCAAATGGAGGAGGAATGATTACCGGAATCATTATTGTTGCGTGTATTTTAGTTGGGGTGTTTATTTGGAAAGTAATCATGGGAGATGCTTCTAACTTCGAGGGAGGAAATCCAGAAACTGGGCATCCGATCAATACTTTAGGACAAGTATACAAAGGTGGTTTTATCGTACCAGTATTATTAGGTATGTTTTTAATGGTTGTTGTTTTTTCTATTGAAAGATTCATCGTTATCGGTAAAGCAGCTGGAAAAGCTAATTTAGATAAATTCATGAAAAGCGTTCAAGGAAGCATTAAAGAAGGAAACATCGAAGCTGCAATCGCTTCTTGTGACAAACAACAAGGTTCAGTTGCAAATGCAATTAAATCTGCTTTAATTAAATACCAAGACGTTAAAAAAGAAGGATTCAACAGTGAAGAAGCTTCAGAAGTAATCCACAAAGAAATCGAAGAGGCAACTTCATTAGAAATGCCAATGTTAGAAAAAAATATGACTATTATCTCTAGTTTAGTTTCATTAGGAACTTTAGGAGGATTACTAGGAACTGTATCTGGTATGATTAAAGCGTTTGGTGCATTAGCTTCTGCTGGTACTCCGGATCAAGCTGCTCTTGCAACAGGTATTTCTGAAGCACTTATCAACACTGCAACAGGTATCTCTACTTCAATCTTAGCAATTGTATCTTACAACTTCTTTACTTCTAAAATTGATGATTTAACTTACTCAATTGATGAGGCTGGTACTACAATCGTAAATACTTACAGAAGATTCAGAGGAAGTTTGAAACAATAATTAATTTTTGATATTTAATATATAAATTAATTATATCAAAGTAAAATAAAAGAGAATGGCTAAAATAAAAATGAAAAAAAAGTCAACATCGACAGATATGACTGCCATGTGCGATGTTGCGTTCCTTTTGCTTACGTTCTTTATTTTGACAGCTACTGCTAAAGTGCCGGAAGCACTTCCTGTAGATATGCCTTCTTCTACTGTACAAAGTAAATTACCAGATTCAGATTTGGCAATTATTACAATTGGAAAAGGAAAAGACGGGAAAAGCAAAGTGTTTTTCGATATTAAAGGAAGAGAGATTCGTAAAAGAACTCTTGAAGGAATGGGAGCAAAATTCGGTGTGACTTTTTCAGAAGATGATAAAACTAAATTTGCCTTAATGGATGACTTCGGTGTTCCAATAACAAGTTTAAAATCGATCATCGGTATGACATCGTCTGATAGAGTAAAAGCAGACCAACCTGGTATTCCAATCGATTCTTTAGACAATCAATTAAAAGAATGGCTTTTAGTTTCAAGAAGAGCTGCAATTGATCTTGATGATAAGGAATTACAAATTGCAATTAAAGGAGATGCTAAAGAACAATATCCACAAATCAAAAAGATAATGGATATTTTGCAAGATCAGAAAATCAATTCCTTTAACTTAGTTACAGGAATGAGAGGAAAAGACTTTTAATTAAAAAAGATACACTAAAATGGCTGAATTAAATACCGGCGACGGTGGTGGCGGAAAAGGTGGTAAAGTAAGAAGTAAAAAGCAGAATTCTAAAGTCGATTTAACGGCAATGGTGGATTTGGCATTCTTATTGATCACATTCTTTATGTTAACCACATCGTTGTCAAAACCTCAATCTATGGATTTGTCATTGCCAGATAAAGACGATGACTCTACTAAGAATGTAGATATCAAGGTAGATGAAAATCGTACGATGACATTAATATTAGGAGAGAATAATAAGTTGACTTATTATATGGGATTATTAGCGACTCCTATTGCGGGGCCTAAAGATATTGCATATGGTAAAGATGGTATACGTAAAGAAGTTCTTAAAAGAAAGAAATCGGTTTTGGAATATTCTGCAGCAAAAGGGAAACCAAAACAGGGGATCATAGTTATTATCAAACCAACTAAGAAATCAACTTACCGCAATTTAGTTGATATGTTGGATGAAATGGCGATCGCTGGAGTAGATACGTACGCAATTGTTCCTGAGTTTACACCTGAAGAAAAAAAATTGGTAGATAAAAAATAAGAGCAATCTTGTTTTATTGATACCCTAATACTCAAGAAAAATGAAATTAGATATTATAAAAAATCAGTGGCTTGATATCGTATTCGAAGGACGTAATAAGATATATGGTGCATATGAGTTAAGAAAATCGAACGGTAAGACGACTGTAAAAGCGCTTATCATTGGTTCCGTTATCTTTAGCTTTGCTGTAGCAGCTCCTCTTATTGCAAGTTTTTTACCGGATTCTAAGGAAGAAGATGTTAATAACGATATTAAGATTGCGACGGTAAAACTACCTCCAAAGAAAGAGGAAGTTAAACCTAATCAACCACCACCACCACCACCACCACCAAAAGTGGATCAGGTGAAGTTTGTGAAACCTGTGGTAGCTAAGGCTAACGAGGTAACTGAGGAGCCACCAAAGATTGAAGAACTTAAAGAGAAAAAAGTAGGTTCTGAAACAATCAAAGGAGATCCAAACGCAAAACTTGTAGTAGATGAGCCAGTTGGTACTGGTCCTGTATCGCAGGTGGTAGAAGAAGATAACAGTGTATATAGTACAGCTGGTATCGAAGTAAAACCGGATTTCCCTGGAGGAATTGAAAAGTTCTACAAATTTGTAGGAAACAATTATAAGACGCCAGATGAAGAAGGTTTAAAAGGTAAAGTTTACGTTACTTTTGTAGTAGAGAAAGACGGTTCATTAACCGACATTAAAGTTTTAAGGGATATCGGTTACGGTACAGGAGCAGAAGCGATTCGTGTTCTTAAAAAATGTCCAAGATGGACTCCCGGCGAGCAAAATGGTAAAAAAGTTAGGGTACTTTACTCTTTACCTATTACTATTCAATCTGCAGAATAATGTTAAAAGATATGCTTAATAATATTCAGAAGAAATCGCTCAAAGAGCGATTTCTTCTTGTTTTAGGAATACTGTTTTTTTTAATATATCTTGTGCTTGGTTTAATGATTATGTTTTGGAAGAAGCTTCCATTAGATATGGAGCCTAAATACAGATATGCTTTTGGTGGTTTATTGATCGTTTATTCAGCCATCCGTTTCCTGAGATTAATTAATTCAAACGCAGAATAGTTTATGTTAAAATATAGTAAAGTTTTTGGTTTAGTAGCTTTTGTCTTTTTGTTTGCCATGTGCAATCAAAAAAGCAAAAACGATGAGAGCAAAGAGACAATCTTAAAAGGATCTTTAGATATTACGGTTGACGAAACTATAAAACCAATCGTTGAGGATCAGGTTGCGGTTTTTGAAGGGACATATTACGATGCCAAGATTGCAGTTAAAGCGAAATCAGAAGCAGAGCTTATTAATGATTTGTTGAATCAAAAAGCAAAAGTAGTTGTTACAACAAGAACCTTGTCCAAAGAAGAAGAAGAGAGGTTTGCAAAGAGTAAAATAAAGCCAAGAATTACGCCTTTTGCAAAAGATGCGATAGCTTTGATTTCAAGTAAAAGCAATAATGACACTTTAATTGCGTTGAAATCTGTAATTGATTTTATGCAAGGGAAAACAGATACCGGTATTAAAGGATTGGTATTCGATAATCCTAATTCCAGTACTGTCCGTTACATGAAAGAGTTGGCAAAGGTTAAAGAGATTCCAACTAACGGTGTTTTTTCATTTAAAACAAATGAAGAAGTTATTAAATTCGTTTCGGAAAATGATGGTATGATCGGTGTAGTTGGAGTAAATTGGTTGTCTCAGCCCGCTCCGAATATGATCGATTTGATTAAGAAAATAAACGTTTTAAGTGTTAAAGGTTTAAATGATAATACATACTATAGCCCATCACAAAACGATCTTGCTGAAGTGAAATATCCTTTGGCACGTGATTTGTTTATTATAAATTGCCAGGGATATTCCGGTTTAGGAATGGGGTTTGCTTCATTCATTGCTGGAGACATTGGTCAACGTATAGTTTTAAAATCAGGTTTACTACCGGTGAGAACTCCGGGAAGAAAGCTTAAAATTAGAAGTCAGATTATAAAAGATAAAGAATAAATTAATTACTATAAAGATGAATAAATTTAAAATTTTTAGTTTTGCCTTAGTTGCTTCAGTTTCTGTAGCAAAAGCGCAAGACATCAACCAGGCTAAGAAAGCAATTGACGCGGAACAATTTCAAAAAGCGAAATCATTGCTAAAATCAATAATTAAAGCAAAACCATCTGATGGGGAAGCTAATTTTGTTTTAGGGAATATTTACCTAAATCAATCTGTTATTGATTCTGCTAAAATTTATTACCTAAATGGAATTGAAGCAGCAGATAAGAAAAACCTAAACTATATTGGATTAGGTCAAATCGATCTAAACAATAAAAATACAGCGGCAGCTCAGGCTAATTTTGCTTTGGCGACTAAAGATATTAGACGTAAAGATGTAAATGAGTTTATTTACATTGGTAGAGCTTATATCAATTCGGATAACCCGGATTATAAAAATGCAATCGCAAGTTTGCAAAAAGCATTGGCTATTGAACCACAAAACGCTACTGCTCTTTTAACAATTGGAGATGCTTATTATGGGGCTAATAATCAAAATGACGCTTATAAAGCTTACCGTGATGCATTTACTGCTGATCCAACACTTTTGAGAGCGAAAATGCAATTAGGGGTTTTATTGAAAGGGGCTAAATCTTACGAAGAAGCAATTAAATCTTTTAATGAAGTTATTACTCTAGATGTTAATTACGGACCGGTATACAGAGAGTTGGCTGAGACTTATTACAAATGGGCAAGAAACAAGCCTTCAACTTCTACAGTTAACTTGCAAAAAGCAATTACAAACTACGAGAAATATTTAAGTCTTACAGATTATTCATTAGATTCTAAAATGCGTCACGCTGATTTCTTAATCTTGGTTAAAGATTATAAAAATCTTGAAGTTGTGGCAAATAAAATGATTGCTGAGGATAAAGTTAATCCTAGAATCTTCAGATATTTAGGATATGCTGCTTATGAGAATGGAAATTATGATGTTGCTATTAAATCATTAGAAGATTATATTAAAGTACCAACAAATAAAATTATCGCAAGAGATTATTTGTATCTTGGTTATGCTAAAATTAAAAAAGGTACAAATGCAGAAGGTGCAGTTGATGCAGCTGCTTTTGATTCAGGTTTAGCTGAAATTAAAAAAGGAGTTGCTTTAGATCCAACAGCTGTTGAAGAGCTTGGAGATTTTGGAAAAGAATTATTTGGTAAAAAACAGTTTGTGCAAGCTGCTGATCTTTTTGAGTTAACAGCTACGAATACAGAGTCAAAAAGTTATTTGACAGATAATGTGTATTATGGTATTGCTCTTTACTATGCAAATGTAAATAAAACAGCTACTGCTCCTGAAGTTGTTGCTGCTTTAGGTAAAGCTGATGCTGCTTTTGACAGAGTATTGGTTGCTTCTCCTACTTATGAGGAAGCTTACTTGTACAAAGGAAGAATCAACAACTTACTGGAAAAAGATGATCTAATCATTAAAAACTACGAAGAGTATGTTACTAAAATAACTGCTAAAGGTGCTGAAGAATTGGCAAAACCAGCTACAGTTAAAAAAGTAGTTGAAGCTTACAACAGTATCGGTGCAAGTTATGCTAATACAGATAAAGCAAAAGCAATTGAATATTTCAACAAAAGTTTAGTTTTAGATCCTGCTAATGCTTATGCGGCACAGTCAGTGAAAGCTTTGAAATAATTAAAGCCTTTTATTAAATATAAAACCGGTAGTTCTCATTGAACTACCGGTTTTTTTATGTTCCGTATTTAAATGACTATCTTTGCACTTTAAAATAAAATAATGTTAGCTAAAGAAATACAATTAGAAGTGAATAAAGGTGCTATGTTGCCTTTGATGGAAGAGTTTTATACTATTCAGGGAGAAGGTTTTCATACCGGAACTGCTGCTTACTTTATTCGTATTGGAGGTTGTGATGTGGGCTGCCACTGGTGTGACGTGAAAGAAAGTTGGAACGCAGAATTGCATCCACCAACAAGTATTGATGTAATTGTAAAAAATGCTTCTACGTATGCGGATACTGTTGTAATTACGGGTGGTGAGCCTTTAACATGGGATATGAGTTTGTTGACGAAACAATTAAAAGATAAAAATTTAAAAGTCCATATCGAAACTTCAGGTGCCTATCCATTGTCCGGAACATGGGATTGGATTTGTCTTTCGCCGAAAAAGAATAAATTGCCAACTCAAACTGTCTATGATAATGCACATGAGTTAAAAGTGATTATCTACAATAAGCATGATTTTATTTTTGCCGAAGAACAAGCGGAATTGGTAAATGATAACGCAATTTTATTTCTTCAACCCGAATGGAGTAAAAAAGAAGAAATGACTCCATTGATTGTAGATTATGTAATGAATAATCCAAAATGGCGTGTTTCACTTCAGACACATAAATATTTGAATATTCCTTAAATGATAAAACAAAAAATCTCTTCAATTGAAGAGATTTTTTGTTTTTAATAATGAAGGCACAGTGTGTAAGAAAGATCCAATTAGTGGTTATTTCCAGTTCTTGTGTTTTTTCAATGTAGTTATATGAGTTAAATGATGTTTGCCATGCCAGGCATAAGTGGCTATCATTTGCTTTATCTTAATTTCAGAATTATTTTCCGGATGTATGAAGCTTTTTTCCAGTTCAGTCTCCGATAGATTCTTCATAATAAAAGCTAATCTGAAATGGAGACCTTCCAGTAATGATAAAGTGGGCTCTATTGGCATTTTTAAATTATCGGGTAATTCAGACCATAAAACTTCATCATATGCTTTTATTACAGGATTGTTTTCGGTTAAGGCCCATTTTATTCTTATAAAACAATTCATATGGCTCTCGGCGCAATGATGAATCACTTGTCTAACGGTCCATCCGCCGGGACGATAGGGAGTGTCAAGTTGTTCTGCTGATAAATGGATCGTTTCCTGTTTTAATTTTTCAGGGAATAATGAAATTTCTTCGATTTGACTAAAAAGATACTCTTTCGAATAGGTTGTAGGTGTAATGAACTTCCCAATCGGATATTTTAATTTTTCTAAATCTAAATTTTCCATAAGCTTAAAAAAGAGTGTTAAATTGAAAGTCTGGCTAAATAATCATAGTGTTCGCCTTCCAGAATAAGTTCACATTTTAGTCCGTTAGCTATTGCGGCGTTCTGAAGTGTGTTGTAATCTAGATACAGCCAATTAAAAGGTTCTTCTTTTTCGCCTTTGTAGCTGATATTAAAAACAAGTTCTCCGTAATAATCAGTACTGGACGGAATCCATTTGCCGCCATCCTCATCTTCATCAAACATATAAATAATGTCTGAGCTGTCCAATAGAATTTGCCCGCCTGTATTCAGTAAGGATTTTAATTTTGATAAATACTGATTGCAATTTTCCAGTTTTCCAAAGATACCAACGCCATTCATTAGTAATACAACCGTGTCGAATTTTTCTCCTTCAAGATCTAATACATTTTGGATTTTTGCATTTTTAACGCCTCTCAGCTTGCAGGTTTCTATTGCATGGGTAGAAATATCTATAGAAGTGACCTCTAAATTTCTGTCATTTTGTAGGGATAAACTATGACTGCCCGCTCCGCAGCCTACGTCCAGAATTTTTCCGGTTGCCAGTTGTAATGCTTTTTGTTCTATTTTCGGCATTTCATTATAAGAGCGGAATAAATAATCAACGCTCATCTCGTCTTCTTCAGAAATCGAAGTTTCGGTAATAATATTTTCAGGTGAATTTTGGGTCTGAAAATCATACATTGCTTTTCCAAAAAGATCTTTCATTGTATTTTTAGTTCAAAGTTTAAGGTTTCAAGTTTAAAGTTGTTTAATTTTGCAGGTCAACTTTAAATTTTAAACTTGAAACAGATTTTAAATAACTTAAATAAGTTAGCCAAAGATAAGCATATCGAAAACAAAAAGTATTTCGATAAGCTTAAAAAGAAACAACCTAAAAACTTAGACTATGTGATGCAGGAATTGCATGATAAAGAGTTTAAGAAAACGGATTGTTTGCAATGTGCCAATTGTTGTAAAACAACCGGGCCACTGTTTACTTTGGCTGATATCGAAAGGATTTCAAAATCTTTCAGGCAAAAGCCACGGCAATTTATAGAACAATACCTTCAGATTGATGAGGATAAGGATTATGTGTTGAAAAGTGTGCCTTGTACTTTTTTGGATAATGAAAATTATTGCATGATTTACGATGTCCGCCCGAAAGCTTGCAGAGAGTTTCCGCATACTGATCGAAAAAAGTTTCAGCAGATTACAGATCTTACTTTGAAAAATGTTGCGATTTGTCCAGCCGCGTATAATATTGTCGAGGAGATGAAGAAGCGACTTCCTTTGTAAATTGAACCCGTTCGGCACTTAAATATTATATAATTGTTTTTGGAACAATTTGTTTTTGTTTTTTTAAACGTATTTTTGACTGATGCGAGGGCATACACTAATTTTAAGACAACTGAAAATTGAATCTAGAATACTTCATTGCTAAAAGACTTATTACTGCTAAAAATTTTAAAAGCAGTATTTCGGCTCCGATTATAAAAATTGCCATATCGGCTATTGCTATTGGTATTATTATGATGTTGGTTTCTGTAGCAACAGGAATTGGTCTGCAGCAGAAGATCAGAGAAAAGGTTTCTGCTTTTAATGGTCAGGTGATTATTTCGAATTATGACAATAATAATTCGGAAGTAACTATAGTTCCTATTTCAAAAAAGCAGGATTTCTATCCCGATTTCAAATCTGTTCCCGGAGTAAGTCACATACAAGCGATTGCAAGTAAGGCTGGAATTATCAGAACGGAAAGTGCTTTTGAAGGAATTATATTCAAAGGAGTAGGAGTAGATTATGATTGGAATAATATTAAAGAATATCTGGTTGAGGGCAGATTGCCTGATTTTACTAAAGCCTTAAATGAAGAAGTTATAATTTCCAGATTCCTGGCCGATCGATTAGGTCTTAAAGTTGGAGATCATTTTAATACTTTCTTCATTAAAGAGGAGCAGGGTAAAATGCCGAACAGTCGTCGTTTTGTGATAACAGGAATTTTTAGTTCGGGTTTTCAGGATTTTGATGCTACTTATATAATAGGAGATATACGTCATATTCAACGAATCAATAAGTGGAGTCCGGATCAGGTTGGGGCTTTTGAGGTTTTTGTTAATGACTTTAGTGAAATCAGAGCTACAGGAAATCAAATCTACGAACAAACGTCATCAAGTTTAGATACTAAAACAATAATAGAGAAGTACAGCTATATTTTCGACTGGTTGCAACTTTTTGATTTTAATATTATCGTTATCCTTGTTATTATGATTTTGGTTGCTACTATTAATATGGTGGTGGCGTTATTGGTTCTTATTTTGGAGCGCACACAGATGATAGGGATATTGAAAGCGTTAGGTGCAAATAACTGGGCGGTTAGAAAGATATTTTTATACAATGCGTTTTACCTTATTATAAGAGGCCTTTTTTGGGGTAATCTGATTGGGATTTCATTATTGCTAATTCAGCAGCATTTTGGAATCGTTCAGCTTAATCCGGAAAATTACTATGTTAATCAAGCACCGGTATATATAAATTGGGGTTATGTGATTTTGCTGAATCTGTTAACTGTTACAGTTTGTTTTCTGGTGTTATTGATTCCGTCTTATATAATAACTAAGATTTCTCCAGTAAAAGCCATTCGTTTCGATTAGTTTCTCTCTATATAGTATACCCCAACCCGACAGGTTTTCAAAACCTGTCGGGTTTATTTTTTAAAAACCCCAGTAAAATCAGCTCTTCCAAAAGAACAGCAACAAGAAAAAACCACAACGTGAAAGAAAATTCTTAAAGACAACAAAAAGCCAAGTTTTGTAAAAACACTATTACCAGTAAGTTAAGAAAAAGATTGAAAAAAAGGCAAAAAAAGCAAAGTAAAAAGCTTGTAAAAGCGAATAAAGGGACTACTTTTGCACCCGCAACAAGACAGACGTTCCCTGATAGACTGACAAGAAAAGAGGATTAATTTTT